>CAZVIG010000008.1:0-11672 GCA_964627395.1 uncultured Sedimenticola sp. | reverse complement strand
GGGTCTGCGGGGTGGGCTGCAGCAGGCTGCCCAGATAGACCTCGATGCCGCTCACCAGCTCGCCGAGCCGTTCCTGCTCCTCCAGCGGCGGATGCGGTCGCTCGCCATCGAGCAGCGCCTGTACGTAACGCTCCAGGCCCTGCAGCAGCTCGCCCACCGCGGGCTGGTTGATCACCGCCAGGGCGCCCCCCAAGGCATGCAGCCGGGACGGCACCTTGCGCAGGCTGTCGGGCCGTTCCAGTGCCAGATACTCGCCCAGGGCCTCGCGCACGTGCGCCAGATCCACCAGGGCCTGCTCCAGGGCGGCCCCCAGGTGCTGGCGGTATTCGCCCTCCGACAGATCGGGCGTGCCGCTGGTCTCCGCCGGCGTCTCGGTCTCGCCCAGGGAATGCAGCGCCGACTCCACCGCCAGCAGGTCCCAGGCGAGCTGCATCAGGCGCTCCTCGTCCGGCGCCACCCCGGCGGCCACCGCCTCGCGGATGCCGTCGGCATGCGGCACCAGGCGTTCCCGCAGGCGTCCCTGGCCCACCATCCCCAAGGTGTCGGCCATGCGCCGGATGGGCTCGGCCAGGGCCTCGATGCGCGCCAGTTCGGAACGCTCGCCACGCATGTAGATGTCGAGGCGATCCTTGATGTCGGCCAGGTCGCTGGCCATCTCCGCCGCCACCTGCTCGAACAGCTCGCGCCCGGCACCGAGCGGATCGCCGGGGTCGGCCGCAGCCCTCTCGGGGAAGCTGTTGGCCAGATCCGCCGCCTTGCGCACCGCCTCGATCACCGGATCGCGGGAGGTGGAGCGGGCGATGTGATAGAGGAACTCACGGTACAGCGCAATGGGGAAGTCGGAGGCCACCGCCTCCTCGCCGGCGGCGATGAGGCGCTTGATCACCCGGTCGAGGCGCCCGTAGAGCCGCTTCACCGCGGGCGAACTCTCCACCTCGCCGTCCGCCGCCGCCAGCAGCAGGGCGTCGGCGGCATCCAGCAGGCGCCGCATGCGCTCGGTACCGGCGAGAGAGGCGAGCCGGTCGATCACCCCGCGCAGGGACTTGATGGCGGCATCGGGCTGCTGCTCTCGCAGCCAGCGTAGCAGTCCCAGATGGTATTCGCGGCGCAGCCGCGCGGCATCCCGCGGCAGCTCGGGGTTGCCGCTACCGGGGCGTACCGGCTCGGCCTCGATCTGGGCCCCGAGGCGGGGCGCGAACAGGCCGGTCTCGGAGACCGGCGGCGCGGCGCGCGCGGCGCGCAGCTCGTTCATCAGCGGCATCAGCACCAGAGGGATGTCCGGCTGGCCGCCCTCCACCCGCTCCAGATAGGCGGGGAGCTGGGCGATGCCCACCATCAGGGATTCGGCGGCGCCCTCCGGGTCCGCCACCGCCTGCTCGTGCAGCGCCCGCGCCAGGCGCTCCAGCTCGTCGGCGAGCATGGCCCCGCCGTGCACCTGGGCCACCAGCAGGGCGCCCCAGACCTGGTGCAGCGCGGTGATCGCCGGCCCGAGATCCCGGGTTTCGCCATCCGCGAAGTCCTCGAGCAGCAGCCGTGTCTGGCGCAGATTCTCGTCGATCTCGCGCCGGATCCAGAGCAGCCCGCTCGGCTCTCTCTGCATCTCGCTGCCCATGGCGCCCGGCCCGGTCACCCGCGGCTCCGATCAGGCCTCGCCCGCCGCGGCAGAACCGTCGTCGGGCAGTTTGAACCGGGCCACGGTGTCGCGCAGTTGCTCGGCCATGCGCGCCAGCGCCTCGATGGAGTGTGCGGTCTGCTGGGTGCCCTCCGATGTCTGGTTGGTGATCTCCTGGATCACGTTCATGGTGTCGTTGATCGAGCGCGCCTCGTCCGACTGGGCGATGGCGCCGGCGGCGATCTTCTCGATCTCATCGGCGATCTGGCGGGACACCTCCTCGATGCGCTTCAGGGCCTCGCCCGCCTCCTCGGCCCGCTCGGCGCCGGACACCACCTCGGTAGTACTGGCCTCCATGGAGATGACCGCCTCGTTGGTGTCCGCCTGGATGGTCTTCACCAGGGCCTCGATCTGCTTGGTGGCGTTGGTGGCGCGCTCCGCCAGGCGCTGCACCTCGTCCGCCACCACCGCGAAGCCACGCCCGGACTCGCCCGCCATCGCTGCCTGCATGGCGGCGTTCAGGGCCAGGATGTTGGTCTGGTCGGCGATGTCCTCGATCAGCTCCACGATGTTGCCGATCTCCTGCGAGGACTCGCCCAGGCGCTTGATGCGCTTGGATGTCTCTTGGATCTGGTCGCGGATGCGGTCCATCCCGTCGATGGTGCGGCGCACCGTCTCGCCGCCCTCGTGGGCGATGTCCAGCGACTGGCGCGCCACGCTCACCGAGTGGCTGGCGCGGGTCGCCATCTCGTCCATCTCGGCGGACATGCGGCGCACGATCCCGGAGGCATTGACGATCTGCTCGCGCTGGTGCTCGGAGGCCTCGGAGAGGTGCATGGCGGTGGCGCGCGTTTCCTGGGCGGCGCTGGAGACCTGCACCGAAGTCTCGTTGATGGTGGCCACCAGGTTGCGCATCTCCTCCACCGCCTGGTTGACCGAGTCGGCGATGGCGCCGGTGATGTCCTCGGTGACGGTGGCCTCGACGGTGAGGTCGCCGTCGGCGAGATCCATCATCTCGTTGAGCAGGCGCCGGATCGCGGCCTGGTTGCGTTGGTTCTGCGCCTCGGCGGCCGCCTCGCGGGCGCGGGCGTCGCGCAGCAGGGCCAGGCCCAGCAGGATCAGCAGCAGCAGGGAGAGAGCGCCGAGCGCCGTGGCCAGCAGCGGCGTCACTGTGACGGGCCCGAGCTGTACCCCTTGGCTGAGGGCACGATAATCGTCGATCAGGGCCGCGGCCGCGCGGTCCAGACGCTCGGATGACGGCGTGATCTCGCTGGTGGCCTCCAGGGCCGGCAGCACCTTGGGGGTGAGGTCGATGATCTCGCCCGCATGGTCGTTCACCGTGGCGAACAACAGTGTCACCTCTTCCAGCGCCTTACGTCCGGCGGGGTCGGTCACCTTGGCGATGTTGAGCCGGTTGTCGCCCTTGAGCATGCCCTCGAGCACGCGCCCGAACAGATCGGCGTCCTGCGCGAACTGGTCGATGGCGGCCGCGGTCTCGGCCCCGCCGAGCAGCACCTTGGCGACGTTGTTGTCGATGCGCTGCGCCAGCATCAGTTGGCGGGTGCCGACATAGATCTGGCGCGGCGGCGCCTTGGCACGTACCAGCAGCCGCACCACCTGGTCGGAGGATTCCTGGAGCTGCGGGATCAGCTCGTTGATCACCTTGATGAATTCGTCGATGGAGAGGATCGTCTCCTTGTTGCGGATGATCTCATCGGCATAGGAGCGCAGCTCCAGCCAGGCATCCTCCACCTTGCGCAAGGCCGGCACTGCCGCTGGCGGCAGGCCAGTCGCCGCGTCACCCTGCTTGAGCTGTTCCAGGAGCTGCGAGAAGCGGTCGCGTGCGTTGCGCAGGGCATCGAAGGAGGGCTCGTCGCCGCGCAGCGCCTCGAGCGAGAACTTGGCGATCTTCTGCCCCAGCACCTGCTGTTCGGCCACCCGCACCAGGTACTGCTCCTGGTGGGCCTCCTGGCGCTGCAGCAGCACGAAGGCGGCGAGCGTCGCCGCGATCGCCAGCAGCAGCGCCACCGTCAGCAGCGGTATGCTCTTGTTGCCCCCGCGGGCTTTCTTGCTCGTCGCTCTCATCGGACTCCTCTCTGGTACTTCCGGCCCGTCGCCCCTGGCGCGGACTTCGCATCATCCGCCTGCGGCATGGCCCTCAGGCGGCCGCCGAGCGGAAGGCGGGGTCGGCGGTGAGCGCCGAGACGCTGAACACCGGCCAGACCACGTCGCCCACGCTGAAGGCGTCGAAAACATACTGTCCCAGCACGCCCTTCATGCGGGCATTGCTGAGGCGCTGTCGCTCGTCGAAATGGCGCATCCCCTGCACCGAGGGGACGAGCAGGCCGCATTCCAGCCCGCGCATGCGCACGATCAGCATCCGCGCCGCCTTGCCCGGGACCACCGGCTTGGCGCCGAGGAACGACTGCAGGTCGATCACCGGCAGCAGGTTGCCCCGCACATTGGCCAGGCCGCGCATCCAGTCGCGCGCGCCCGGCACGGGAGTGATCTGCGCCGGATAGGGCAGCATCTCACGGATCTCGTCCATGGCGGTGACCACGCTCACCCCGGCGATGCTGTAGGCCAGGCCGTCCCAGACGTGCTCCTCCGCCTCCAGCGCCGGCAGGCCGAGGGCGCTCTCGTGGGCGAGGCGCTCGATGTCGGCCAGGATGGCCATCAGGCGCTCGGGGTCCGGGATGTCGTCGGAAGCGGTCATGGATCAGCCCAGCACCTCGTCCACCACCCCCAGCAGCTCCTGCTGGCCCACCGGCTTGACCAGGTAGGCACGGGCCCCCTGGCGCAGCCCCCATTCGCGGTCGGTGTCCTGGTCCTTGGTGGTGATCATCACCACCGGGATGTCGCGGGTCTCGGGATCGCGGGCGATCTTGCGCGTCGCCTGGAAGCCGTTCAGCCCCGGCATCACCACGTCCATCAGGATCAGGTCCGGCCGTTCGGCGCGCGCCACGGCGATGCCCGATTCGCCGTCCTCGGCGGTGAGCGTCTGGTGCCCGCCCGCCTGGAGGTACTGGGTGAACAGATGCACTTCGGTAGGGGAATCGTCGACTACGAGCACTTTGGCCATGGTGTCAGGCTGCCTTGCTTGCATGCTGACGAACCGCCTCCAGCAGCTCGTCACGCGAAAAGGGTTTGGTCAGGTAATGGTCGGAGCCGACGATACGGCCCCGTGCGCGATCGAACAAGCCGTCCTTGCTCGAGAGCATGATCACCGGCACATCCCGGTACAGCTCGTTGTGCTTGATCAGGGCACAGGTCTGATAGCCGTCGAGGCGCGGCATCATGATGTCCACGAACACCAGGTCGGGGCGGTTGTCGGCGATCACCGCCAGCGCCTCGAAGCCGTCGTTGGCGGTCAGCACCTCGCAGCCCGCCTTCTTGAGCAGGGTCTCGGCGGTGCGCCGTATGGTCTTGCTGTCGTCGATCACCAGCACCTTGAGGCCCTGGAGTGCGCTGTCTGGCATCTGTTCGCTCATGACCGCCTCATTCCTCCGGGACCACGGTGGTCAGGCCCCACAACTGCCACAACTGCATGCCGCCCCGGTAGTAGCGGATCTTGTCCGCGGGATAGCCCACCTTGAGCAGGCCGCGGATGGCGCGCGGCGACTGCCCGCATTCCGGGCCGTTGCACCACAGCACCAGGTTCTTGGCCTGAGTGAAGTCCCACTTGTCGGTCAGATAAGGGTTGTCCGACAGCCCCCAGCGTTCCATCAGGCCTTCGAAGAAGCCCGGATTCTGTCGCTCCCGAACCCCGAAACGCTCCAGCGCCTCGAGCATCTCGGGATCCTCGTCGCTCTTGGTCAGAGAGGTGAAGGGCACGTTGATGGAGCCGGGAATGGTGCCCTTGCGGTGCCAGGCCGGGGTGCGCGCGTCGATCAGCAGTCCCGTCCCGTCGCGCAGCTCGGTCTCCATGAAGTCGAACAGCTCCACCTCGCCGATGGTCTTCACTCCCGGCGCCGGCGACATGGGCTGAAGGCAGAAGGGCGGGCATTTGCGCACGGTGCGTGCGAAATAGCCCTTCAACTGGTAGTCGGGATCCTGCACCCGTTGCACCCGGATGGAACGCCCCTCGTGCATCACATGGATGTAGGGCTTGCCGCGGGTGAGCGGATAGAAGTCCTTGTCTGGCTTCTGCGCCGCAGCCACCTCCCCGAGCCCCAGCAGGACCAGGAGGATGGGCATCGCCCACCGGAAACAAAAGACGCTGGTACGCATGATCTATTCCCCCAAGTTGCAAAAAGCCTATCGGCAGCGGCGCGGGATTCTTGACCCGGGCTCAGTGCTGCAGCAGACGGCTGACGATCTTGCGCCGGATCTCGCCGATGTCGGCGCCCTGGCGATAGTCCTCGAAGATTTCCTCGCGACTGCGCTCCGGGAGCTTGCGATAGAAGCCGTAGGTGCCGAAATAGCGCTTCTTGAGCAGGGCCTCGAAGGCCGCACGATCCGCGGAGACCACGGGTGCGGGGGCCTCCAGCGGCCGGCGCGCCGGTTCCACCACCGCATCGCCCTCTTCCGGGTCGATCACGCGCGCTTCCACCTTGTCGACTTCGGATTCCAGCGCCGAGACGTAGTCGTCCGCCGGCCGGGCCGCAAGGGGCCAGGCCGCCAGCAGGCAACCTCCCAGAATCAGCAGAGGGCTGGCGTGGCCGACCGTCCGACCGGACGAGCCGCAGCCGGTTCTGGCGGTGCCACCGGACACCCGTCTCGCCGGTCGCATGAAACCTCCCGTTCGATGGCGCAATGGCTGGCGTTGTCCCACGCCATGCCCGGGCCCCTCACCTTGACGAGGCCCTGTACCGCCCAAAGCAAAACAAATGCCTGCACTTCCCTTTTGAGCAGCCGATTTCAAAATAGCAGCCAACCCCTTGTGCCGCAACCATGACCGCACCCAAGGGTGAACGCCGCGGCAGAATACGAGGATCCCCGATCGCCTTCCCAAAAGGGAGCGGCGCCAGTATCTTGTCGCCCACCTTCCGCTCGCGGACGACACCAGGAACCATCCTCACGATGAAACCCTCGCTGCTGGTCATCATGGACCCCATCGCCGGCATCAAGGTGCACAAGGACAGCACCTTCGCCATGCTGCTGGAGGCACAGGCCCGCGGCTGGCCCATCGCCTATGCGGAACAGCCCTGGCTGTCGCAGCGCGACGGGCGCAGCCTGGCGCGCACACGCCCCCTGCAGGTGCAGGACGACCCGCAGCACTGGTTCGATCTGGGCGAGATGGAGCAACGCCCCATCGACGACTTCGACCTGGTGCTGATGCGCAAAGACCCGCCCCTGGACCTGGACTATATCGCCACCACCTGGCTGCTGGACCAGCCGGCGGCGGCCGGCACCCTGGTGGTGAACCACCCGGCGGCGCTGCGCAACGCCAACGAAAAGCTGGCCGCCACCCGTTTCCCGCAGTTCTGCCCGCCGGTGCTGGTGAGCTGCGATGCGGGCGAGCTGTCCGCCTTCGTGGACGCCGAGGGCGACGTCATCCTCAAGCCGCTGGACGGCATGGGCGGGGCCTCGGTGTTCCGGGTGCGCCCGCACGACCCCAACCGCAACGTCATCGTCGAGACCCTCACCCGGCACGGTCGCCGCCTGATCATGGCGCAGCGCTTCATCCCCGAGATCGCCGCCGGCGACAAGCGCATCCTGGTGATCGACGGCGAGCCGGTGCCCTGGGCCCTGGCACGCATCCCCGCCCAGGGGGAGACGCGCGGCAACCTCGCCGCGGGCGGACGCGGCGAGGGGGTGGCGCTGAGCGAGCGCGACCGCGAGATCGTCGCCGGAGTCGCCCCCTGGCTGCGGGAAAACGGTATCCTGTTCGCCGGGCTGGACGTGATCGGCGACTACCTGACCGAAATCAACATCACCAGCCCCACCTGCATCCGCGAGCTGGATACACTCTATTCCCTCAACATCGCCGGCACCCTGCTGGACCGCATCGAAGACATACTCGCCGCATGAGCATTCCCCGTCCGTCACGCCGCCTCGCCCTTCTGCTGCCGCTGCTGTGCCTGGCCCTGCTGGCCGGCTGCTCGCAGCAACTGCCCTCGCAGTATTTCCGCCTGCTCGCCTTCGGCACCGTGATGGAGCTGGAGATCATCGGCGTCGACCAGCAGAAGGCACGGCACGCCTTCGAGACCCTGCAGCGGGACTTCGACTACATGCACCGCACCTGGCACGCCTGGGAACCCGGCCCCCTGGGGCGTGTCAACCAGGCGATCGCCGACGGCCGCACCATCGCCGCGCCCCCCTCGGTGCTGCCGCTGATCCGCATCTCCAAGGAGCTGGCACGGCGCAGCGACTACCTGTTCGATCCAGGCATCGGCAAGCTGATCGAGCTGTGGGGCTTCCACTCCAGCGAACTCAAGCCGCACCCACCGCCGGACGAGGCGGCCATCCAGGCCATCCTGGACAAGCACCCCAGCATCCGCGACGTGCACCTCGACGGTTTCCACCTGTCCTGCGACAACCCGGCGGTGAAACTGGACTTCGGGGCCATCGGCAAGGGTTATGGCGTGGACCGCGCCATCGAGCGGCTGCGCGAGATGGGCATCACCGACGCCATCGTCAACGCCGGCGGCGACCTGCGCGCCATCGGCTCACGCGCCGGCAACCCCTGGCGCATCGCCATCCGCGACCCGGATGGCGGCGGCATCTTCGCCCTGCTCTCGGTGACCGGGGACGAGGCGGTGTTCACCTCCGGCAACTACGAGCGGAACTTCACCTGGAAGGGGCGGTTCTATCACCACATCATCGACCCGCGCACCGGCTATCCCGCCGAGGGCACCGCCTCGGTGACGGTGCTGCACCCGGACGCCACCACCGCCGACGCGGCGGCCACCGCCCTGTTCGTGGCCGGCCCCAAGGACTGGTACCGGATCGCGCGTCAGATGGGCATAAAGTACGTACTGCTGATCGACACCGAAGGGCGGGTCTATATGAACCCGGCGATGCAGAAGCGGGTCGAACTGCAGAAACCGGTAAAGGAAATCCACATTAGCGACCCGCTGTGAAGCCGTCATGGACCTGACCCATCCGCTGCCCCGCCGTCTCTCCCGCGACCCCCTGTGGCTGGCCCTGCTGGTCGCCATCGCGGTACATGCCTTCATCCTGCTGGGCATCGGCTTCGACGTGCAGCGCAACAACCCGCCCGCGCCCGAACGCACCCTGGACATCACCCTGGTGACGCCCAAGAAGCCCCCGCCCAAGGTGGAGAAGCCCGACTTCCTCGCCCAGGCCAGTCAGGAAGGCGGCGGCGAGAAGGTGAGCAAGAACCGCCCCAGCAATCCCCTGGGCAACCCCGCGGCGGTGCGCAAACAGCAGAAGCCCGCCCCGGAGCTGGTGCGCGCCGGCGCGGTGCGCCCCGAGCCGGTGCGCCAGAAACGCATCGTCACCGCCCGCAAGAGCCCGCGCAAGGAGACGGTGCGCAACCCCCGGCCCACGGTGCAGACCACGCCGCGGCCCAGCGCCGCCCAGCTCCTGGCCAGCACCCAGCGCGAGATCGACCGCCTCACCGCCGAGCTGGACCGCCACAGCCAGGCCGCCTCGCGCCACAAGCGGCGCAAGGTGCTCAACGCCAGCACCCAGGAATACAAGTACGCCAGCTACCTCGAGGCCTGGCGCAAGAAGGTGGAGCGCATCGGCAACCTCAACTACCCCGACGAGGCCAAGCGCCGGCGCCTCTATGGCTCGCTGATCCTGCACGTCGCGGTGCGTGCCGACGGCAGCATCGAACAGATCCGCCTGCTGCGATCCTCGGGGCACAAGATCCTCGACGATGCCGCGATCCGTATCGTGCGTCTGTCCGCCCCCTTCGCCCCCTTCCCGCCGGACATCCGCAAGGAGGTGGACGTCCTCGACATCACCCGCACCTGGCAGTTCCGCAGCGGCAACCGCTTGTTTTCCCGGCCCTGACCCGCATATCCGGATCAGGACGGGCGGACGGAGGACAGCCCCTCCGACACCGCGGTTGCCCGCAGGGCCGATCGGACCGATACTCGAGACATGGACAACACCAACCTCACCAACCACCTGCTGATCGCGATGCCCAGCCTCGCGGACCCCAATTTCTCGCACACCGTCACCTACCTGTGCGAGCACAACGAGAACGGGGCCATGGGGATCGTCATCAACCGTCCCATCGACATCAAGGTGGGCGAGGTACTGGAACAGATGGAGATCCCGGTCGAAGAGAATGCCCCGGTGGCCCAGCTTCCGGTGTTTCTCGGCGGCCCCGTGGAGGAGCAGCGCGGCTTCGTGCTGCACAGCTCCGACAGCCGCTGGGAATCCACGCTGCGCATCAACGACCAGGTGAGCGTCACCACCTCGCGCGACATCCTGGAGGCGATGGCGCGCGGCGAGGGGCCGGCGCACACCCTGGTGGCCCTGGGCTATGCCGGCTGGGGGCCCGGGCAACTGGAACAGGAGATCCTGGACAACAGTTGGCTGAGCGCGCCCGCCGACCAGGCCATCCTGTTCGAGCTGCCACCGGCGAAGCGCTGGGAGGCGGCGGCGAAGCTGCTGGGGGTGGACCTGGACCTGCTGAGTACCGACGCCGGCCACGCCTGATGGCGACCCTGCTGGGCTTCGACTACGGCAGCCACAAGATCGGCGTCGCGGTGGGCCAGACCCTGACCCGCAGCGCCAACCCGCTCACCACCCTCAGCCACCGCCGCGGCCGCCCCGACTGGGACGCCATCGGCGCCCTGATCGCCGAATGGCAGCCGCAGGCCCTGGTGGTGGGCCACCCCTTCGAGATGACCGACCGCGAGGCCAACAACGCCGAGCCCGCCAAACGCTTCGCGCGCCAGCTCCAGGGGCGCTACCATCTGCCGGTGCATCTGGCCGACGAGCGCCTCACCACCCGCGCCGCCTGGCTGGACCTGGGCGCCGAAGCGGCGCGCGACCCGCTCAAGGTGGACGCCTGGGCGGCCAAGCTCATTCTGGAAACCTGGCTGGGGGAGCCATGAACGACCGCCACACCTTCATGCAGCACGACGCCATCCTCGATCTGGTGGACGGCATGACCCACCTGCTGCGCCGCCATCTGGAGGACCGCGATATCCGCGACCCGGCCCTGATCGGCATCCACACCGGCGGTGCCTGGATCGCGCGCGAGCTGCACCGGCGCCTGGACAGCCCCGATCCCCTGGGCCTGCTGGACATCAGCTTCTACCGCGACGACTTCACCCGCATCGGGGTCAACCCCCAGGTGCGGCCCTCGCAGATCGACTTCGACGTGGAGGAGCGCGACATCGTGCTGGTGGACGACGTCATCCAGAGCGGCCGCACCATCCGCGCCGCGATGAACGAGATCTTCGACTTCGGCCGTCCCGCCAGCATCACCTTGGTGACCCTGATCGAGCGCGGCGGCCGCCAGCTCCCCATCCAGCCGGACGTGGTGGGCCTGCGCCTGCCGCTGCAGCCACACGAGCACATCCAGCTCCAGGGCCCGGAGCCCCTGACCCTGGAAATCGGCCACCGCGGCGGCGACACCTGAGGAGGCGCCTGCTACAATCGCGCCCGATGGCGAGCCACCGACACAACGACATCCAGCTCACCCCGGACGGACGGCTGCGCCATTTCCTCACCATTCAGGGGCTGAGCCGCGAGCTGCTCACCCACATCCTGGACATCGCCGAATCCTTCGCCGCCCTGCCCGGACGCCCGGTGAAGAAGGTTCCCGCGCTGCGCGGCAGGGTGATCACCAACCTGTTCTTCGAGAACAGCACCCGCACCCGCACCACCTTCGAGCTGGCGGCCAAGCGCCTCTCGGCGGACGTGCTCAACTTCAACGTCAGCACCTCGGCCACCGCCAAGGGCGAGACCCTGCTGGACACCCTGCGCAACATCGAGGCCATGCACAGCGAGATGTTCGTGGTACGCCACAGCCAGTCCGGCGCCGCGCATTTCATCGCCCGCCACGCGGCGCCCGGGGTGAGCATCATCAACGCCGGCGACGGCCGCCACGCCCACCCCACCCAGGCGATGCTGGACATGTTCACCATCCGCCGCCACAAGGGCGACTTCACCCCCCTGCGGGTGGCCA
>CAZVIG010000007.1:9859-16957 GCA_964627395.1 uncultured Sedimenticola sp. | reverse complement strand
CCGCCGGCGGTCTGGCTGTTCGGCGGCGGCCTGCTGGGACTGCTGGGCGTGGCGCGGCGCCGCGCCTGAACCCCCTCTACGGCGATCACATGAACCCAGGGCGGGCGGCGGCCGTTATCGGTCGTCGCCCGCCTCGCGATAGGATCCCTCGAACGACTCGGTGGTGTAGCGCCAAAGCCTGACCTGCGCCAACGGAAAGTCGGGCGGCAGGCCGGCCTTCAGGCGCAGATGGACCATAAATTCCCGGGGCTCGGGTAGCTGTTCCCACACCGAGGGCAGGAAGGTGCCGCGGCGTCCCCCCGGACCCTCCAGAATCAGACCGTCCACGCCGGGGCGCAGCCTGGCGAGCAGGTCCTGCTCGTCGGCGAAGGGCAGGGGCTCGGGCTCGCTGAGGACCGAGATATGGATCTCCAGATCGGCGGTCTCGGCGGCCTGCAGCGGCGGGAAACGCGGATCGCGGAAGGCGGCGGCGAAGGCGTTCTCCGCCACGTCCTCGATCAGCGTCTGGACCGGTTCCAGGTGGCCGATGCAGCCGCGGAGCTGTCCGCGGCGATTGAGGGTGACGAAGCAGGCGCGCCGCGCCTGCAGCTTCCCCGGAAAGGCGGCCGGATCCACCCGCAGCGGCGTTCCTCGCTCCAGGCCGTGGGCGATGGAGCGCCGCGCCACCTCCAACATCAGTGCCCGTTCCCGGGCGTCGTAGGTCGGCTCAATGGAAGACATAGGCCCCGTACCCCACGACGCGATCCTTGGGCCCGGCGGTGTCGCCGGAGTTGCGCAGGTCCACCGTCTCGGCGTGCAGGCCGTGTTGCCGTGCCGCCAGCAGCAGGCCGCGGATGGGATTACGGCCGCAGGCGTCGCCGTAATCCAGGTGCGGGTCCAGCGCCTCGATATAGGCGGTGGTCTGGCGGTCGCGGCGTACCGCGGTGGCGTAGTCGTGATAATGGCTGAGGTCGGAACTGACCACGATCAGGGTCTCGTCGCCGCCCCACAGCAGGTCCAGGAGTTGCGCCACCTCTTCCGGTGCCGCCTCGCCCACGATGAAGGGCACCAGCTCGAAGCTGCTCAGGGTGCGCTGCAGAAAGGGTAGCTGCACCTCCAGGGCGTGCTCTCCCTCGAAGGCCTCGTCCAGGTAGCCCACCTGGGGCAGGCGGGTGGCCTGGCGTACCGCCTCCACGTCCACCGGGATGTCGCCCAGCGGGGTGTGGAACACCTCGGCGGTGGGCGCGGCGATGCCGCGGAAGGCCACCCGGTGGGAGGGGGCGAGCACCACCACCCGCTCGATGCGGTCGGCCACTGGCCGCAGCGCCGCATAGGCGCTGGCCGCCACCGGACCCGAATAGACATAGCCGGCGTGGGGCGCGATCAGCGCCTTGGGAGGCTCGGCCACCTGGGGATGGGCCTGTGCCAGCAGTTGGTCCACCGTCCGCGCCAGCAGCGCGGGCTCGGCGGGATAGAACATGCCCGCGACATTCGGCATTTGAATCTGTCGCACCTTGTATTCCTCCGAAAAGCAACCATAAACAACATGGGTACTCAGGCGGCAGGAATCAATCATGAGCGACTATCCCATCATCCGCGACGAATCGGTGGTCCCCACCCGCTATTGGCACCGGCTGGAGGACGGCCGGGTGCAGTGCGACGTCTGTCCCCGGGAGTGCAAGCTGCACGAGGGCCAGCGCGGGCTGTGCTTCGTGCGCGGCTGCCTGGACGGGGAGATCGTGCTCACCACCTATGGCCGCTCCAGCGGCTTCGTCATCGATCCCATCGAGAAAAAGCCGCTCAACCACTTCCTGCCCGGCACCCCGGTGTTCTCCTTCGGCACCGCCGGCTGCAACCTGGCGTGCAAGTTCTGTCAGAACTGGGACATGAGCAAGTCGCGGGAAATGGACACCCTGGCCGACCAGGCCTCGCCGGAGGCGATCGCGCGGGTGGCCGAGGAAACCGGTTGCCGCAGCGTGGCCTACACCTACAACGACCCGGTGATCTTTCTGGAATACGCGGTGGACGTGGCCAAGGCCTGCCACGAGCGCGGCATCAAGTCGGTGGCGGTGACCGCCGGCTACATCTCGCCCGGTGCGCGTGAGGACTTCTTCGCCCACATGGATGCGGCCAATGTGGACCTCAAGGGCTTCACCGAGCGCTTCTACCACAAGATCTGCGGCGGTCACCTGCAGCCGGTGCTCGACACCCTGGTGTATCTCAAGCACGAGACCGACGTCTGGTTGGAGACCACCACCCTGCTGATCCCGGGCGAGAACGACAGCGAGGAGGAGATCGACGAGATGACTCGCTGGGTGGTGAAGCACCTGGGCCCGGACGTGCCCATGCACTTCACCGCCTTCCACCCCGACTACAAGATGCTGGACCACCCGCCCACGCCGCCCGAGACCCTGATACGGGCGCGCGAGATCGCACTGCGCAACGGCGTGCACTACGCCTATACCGGCAATGTGCACGACAGGGCGGGGCAGAGCACCTGGTGCCCCGAGTGCGGCGGCCTGGTGATCGAGCGCGACTGGTACCGGCTCGGCGAATGGCACCTCGACCCCGAGGGGCGTTGCGCCCACTGCGGCCATCCCATCGCCGGGGTGTTCGAGGCCGCCCCCGGCCACTGGGGGCCGCGCCGCCAGGTGGTACGGATGTCCTGAGCCTGCGGTTTCAGCCGGCCGGACCGGCGATGTGGAACAGCGACTCGTTGATCAGGAAGTGGGCCCAGATGCTCGCCGCATACCCCAGGGCGATGGCCCAGGTCCATTTCAGGTGCGCGAAGAAGGTGTAGATGCCGCGCGCCTGGCCCATCACCGCCACCCCGGCCGCCGAGCCGATGGACAGCAGCGAGCCGCCCACGCCGGCGGTGAGGGTCACCAGCAGCCACTGGCCGTGGGACATCTCGGGGTTCATCGAGAGCACTGCGAACATCACCGGGATGTTGTCCACGATGGCGGAGAGCACGCCCACCAGCACGTTGGCGGTGGTGGCGCCCAGGTCGGTGTACATCAGCTCGGAGACCAGGCTCAGATAACCCAGGGTGCCCAGCCCGCCCACGCACAGGATGATGCCGTAGAAGAACATCAGGGTGTCCCACTCGGCCCTTTCCATGGACTTGAAGATATTGAAGTGGGCGTCGCCCTTGCCATGGCTGGCGGCGGGGGCCGGTTCGCCCTCGATCTGCATCCCCTGTTCGCCCAGGTGCTCCCGGTCCTCGATGGTGGAGCCCCGGCGCTTCAGGTAGTAGCCATAGAACTTCAGGAAGCCCAGACCGGTCATCATGCCCAGTACCGGCGGCAGGTGCAGGAAGTTGTGCGCCGAGACCGCCATCACGATGGTCAGCACGAACAGCCCCACCACTACCCAGGCGCCGTGCTTGAGGGGGGATTCGGAGGAGGTCAGCGGTTCCGGCTGTGCATTGGCCACTGCGAAGGACATGATGATCGCCGGCACCAGCCAGTTGATCACCGAGGGCACGAACAGATCGAAGAATTCATGGAAGGCCACCATCCCCTTCTGCCACACCATCAGGGTGGTGATGTCGCCGAAGGGCGAGAAGGCGCCGCCGGCGTTCGCCGCGACCACGATGTTGATGCAGGCCACCACCACGAAGCGGCTGTTGCTGCCGCCCACCGCCATCGCCACCGTGGCCATCAGCAGGGCGGTGGTGAGGTTGTCCGCCACCGGCGAGATGAAGAATGCCAACACCCCGGTCAGCCAGTAGATGGTGCGCAGCGAGAAGCCGCGCGACACCAGCCAGATGCGCAGGCTGTCGAACACCCCGCGCTCCTCCATGGTGTTGATGTAGGTCATCGCCGCGAGCAGGAACAGGAACAGCTCGCCGAACTCCAGGATGTTGTGGCGCACCGCCTCCTCGGCGGTGGTGTTGTCCCCGTGCTGCATGTAGACGATGGCCACCAGGGTCCAGATGATGCCCGCCGCCACGATCACCGGCTTGGACTTGCGCAGGTGCAGCGACTCCTCGCCGATCACCAGGGCATAGGCCAGGATGAACACGGCCACGCTCAGGTAGCCCATCCAGTGGGTGGTGAAGTTCATGCCTTCGCCGCCGGCGGAGGCCAGCGCCAGGCCCGGCAGCGACAGCAGCGCGAGCAGCAGCCCTTGGAGGGCGGTCGGACGGAGGTTGCGGTGCGTCATGGATCGGCTCCTGTTTGGTTCGTCGTGGCTTCCTGCGCCTCGCGGCATTGGGAATCGGGTTCGCATCCTACACAATCGGACCCCGGCAGGCCCGTTTCTGCACCCGGTAACGGCCATGCCCAGCGGGACTTTAGCGATTGGGGTCTCCCCGCCCCGAGCGCCGGGTGACGCGGGCCGGGGCCGGCGCTACACTGTCCGCCCCTGACGAGAGCCCCGCCATGAGACTCAGCGACCGCGACATCATCGAGGCCCTGGATGCCGGACGCATTCGCCTCGACCCCCGTCCCGAGGACGCCCGCATCAGCGGGGTCAGCGTGGATCTGCGCCTGGGGGACCGGTTCCGGGTGTTCAGCTCCCACCAGACCGCCTACATCGACCTCTCCGGCTCGCGCGCCGAGGGGGACGCCGCGGTGGAGAAGGTGATGAGCGACGAGATCCTGATACCGGAGGGGGAGCGGTTCGTGCTGCATCCCGGGGAGCTGGCCCTGGGGATCACCCTGGAGTCGGTGACCCTGCCGGACGACCTGGTGGGCTGGCTGGACGGGCGTTCCAGCCTGGCGCGCCTGGGGTTGATGGTGCACGTCACCGCGCACCGCATCGACCCGGGCTGGAGCGGCAACATCGTGCTGGAGTTCTTCAACTCGGGCAAGCTGCCGCTGGCGCTGCGTCCGGGGATGGCGATCGGCGCTATGAGCTTCGAGACCCTCAGCCGGCCCGCGGAGCGCCCCTACGTGAAGCGCGCCGACGCCAAGTACCGCGATCAGTCGGGGCCTGTGGCCAGCCGCATCGCCCGCGACTGAGTCACGCTGTCCGCGGCGCTCAGGCCTGGGAGTCGGGCGCCGCCGGCCAGCGCACCGGCTCGCGCAGCGGATCGCCGTCCAGCAGCACCCCCTTTTCCGGGTCCAGACGCAGCCGGCCCTCGGCGAACCACTGGATCACCGTCGGATAGATGCGGTGTTCCTGCTCCAGCACCCGCGCCGCCAGGGTCTCTTCGTCGTCGCCGGGCAGCACCGGCACCTCCGCCTGCAGCACCACCGGCCCGCCGTCCAGCTCCTCGGTCACGAAGTGCACGCTGGCGCCGTGCCGGGAGTGGCCCGCCTCCAGCGCCCGGCGATGGGTGTGCAGCCCCTGGAAATGGGGCAGCAGGGAGGGATGGATGTTGAGCAGCCTTCCTGCATAGTGGTGCACGAAGGCGGGCGTGAGGATGCGCATGAAGCCGGCCAGCACCACCAGATCCGGGCGGTGGGCGTCGATGCGCTCTGTCAGGGCGCGGTCGAACGCCTCGCGGTCGGGATAGTCCTGATGATTCACCACCTCGGTGGGGACGCCGGCGCGGCGCGCGCGCTCCAGGCCGTAGGCGTCCGGCCGGTTGCTGATGACCGCCACCACCTCGCCGTCGATGGTGCCGTCGGCGCAGCGGTCGAGGATCGCCTGCAGGTTGCTGCCGCTGCCCGAGATCAGCACCACCAGGCGCAGCTTCTCCCGCCCGTTCATGTGTAGCGCACGCGGGGGGCGGCGCCCGGCGCCGGCGCGATATGGCCCAGGGGGATCACCGTTTCGCCCGCCTCGCGCAGCAGCGCGGTGGCGCGTTCCGCCTCTGCCTCCGGCAGGCAGACCACCATGCCGATGCCGCAATTGAAGGTGCGCAGCATCTCCTCGTGTGCGATCCGGCCGGCCTGCTGCAGCCACTGGAACACCGGCGGCAGGGTCCATGCCGCGCTGTCGATCACCGCCTCGCTGTCGCGCGGCAGCACCCGGGGCAGGTTCTCGGTGAGCCCCCCGCCGGTGATGTGCGCCAGGGCATGTACCTCCACCTCGGCCAGCAGCGCCAGCAGCGGGCGGACATAGATGCGGGTAGGCGCCAGCAGGGCCTCGCCCAGGGTGGTGTCTTCGAAGGGCATCCCCAGGTCGGCGCCGCTCACCTCGATCACCTTGCGGATCAGCGAGTAGCCGTTGGAATGGGGCCCGGAGGAGGCCAGCCCCAGCAGCACGTCGCCCACCCGGACCGACTCCGGCTGCAGGATGCGGGCCTTCTCCACGATGCCCACCGCGAAGCCGGCCAGGTCGTATTCCTCGCCCTCGTACATGCCCGGCATCTCGGCGGTCTCGCCGCCGGTCAGCGCGCAGCCGGCCAGCTCGCAGCCGCGCGCGATGCCGCGCACCACGTCGGTGGCGATCTCCAGGTCCAGGTGGCCGGTGGCGTAGTAGTCGAGGAAGAACAGCGGCTCGGCCCCGGTGACCACGATGTCGTTCACGCACATCGCCACCAGGTCGATGCCGATGCTGTCGTGGCGGCCGAGCTGCAGGGCCAGCTTGAGCTTGGTGCCCACCCCGTCGGTGCCGGAGACCAGCACCGGCTGCTGGTAGCCGGACGGGATCTCGAACAGCGCGCCGAAGCCGCCCAGGCCGGTGAGCACGCCGGGCCGGAAGGTGCGCTGCACGATGGGCTTGATGCGTTCCACCAGCGCATTGCCGGCGTCGATGTCCACCCCGGCCTGGGCGTAGCTGAGGCCGGTGTCGTTGTCGTCTGGTCGTCGGTCGTCGCTCAAGGCGGGCTCCGCTGCAGGGATCAGGGCGGCGATTCTACCGCCTGCGTGCGGCGCCCGCATCCCGGCCTTTTTCCCGCCCGCGCGCCTCCTGTTACACTCTGGCCCGGACTTCAGCCGCGGTGACACCTTGCATATCGTCAGCCTTCCAGGAACCCCGATGCCCTCAGGCACCCCAGTACCCCATCCGGCCGGGGCAGCCGGCGCCATAAAGCGCTCGCTGGCCCGGCTGCTGCTGTGCCTGCTGGCGCTGTTGCCGGCGCTCGCCCCGGCCCAGTCCGCCGATCCCTATGCCGGCGAGGTGGTGGTGGCGGACGAGGGTCCGGCGACGCGCGCCGAGGGGCTGCGCCAGATCCTGCGCCAGGTGGTGCTGCGCCTGGCGGGACGGCGCGAGGTGCTGCAGCAT
>CAZVIG010000007.1:0-9849 GCA_964627395.1 uncultured Sedimenticola sp. | reverse complement strand
CTGCTGGCCCAGGCGCCCGATCTGGTGCAGCAGTTCCGCTACCGCCAGGCGCCGACGGGCGAGGGCCGGCTGCTGTGGGCGCGTTTCGACCCGGACGCCCTGAACCGCCGGCTCGCCGCCGAGGGCATCCCGGTGTGGCACGGCCCCCGGCCGCGGGTGCTGGTATGGCTGGGCGAGGAGCGGGGCGTGCAGCGGACGCTGCTCAACCCCTCCGAGGACCCGGCCCTGAGGCGCGCCCTGGAGGAGGCCGCACGTGCCCGCGGCATGCCGCTGCAGCTTCCCCTAATGGATCTCGAGGACCAGGCGGCACTCGCGCCCGCCGATCTGTGGGCCGACTACGCGGCCGCCATCCAGCGCGCCTCGGCGCGCTACCCCCACGACCTGGTCCTCACCGGCCGTCTGCGCCCCTTCGCCGACGGGCGCTGGGCCGCCGACTGGGTCCTCTGGGAGGGCGAGCGCGCCGAGCCCTTCCAGGTACAGGGCGACAGCCGCGACGCGGTGGTGGCGGCCGGCATCGAACGCGCACAGGACCTGCTCGCCGCGCGCCGCCAGCCCGCGGTGGCGGCCGGGGGCGAGGAAGTGCGGGTGCGCATCGAGGGGGTGGGCGACCTCGCGGCCTATGGCCGGTTGATGCGGACGCTGCGGGGCGACGGGGCCTTGCGCGAGCTGCGCCTGCGCGCCGCCGACGGCCATGACCTGGTGCTCGCGGTGTCCGCCTCGGCGCGCGACGCCCTGGTGCAGGCGCTGGAGGAGTCGCCGCTGCTGCGATCCCTCCCCGCCGGAGGTGAAGGCGAGGGCGGCCTGGCGGCGATTCCGGTGGAGGGCGCCTACCTGTTCACGGGCGGCGGCGGATGACGGCGAGGTCCACGCCCCTGCGGCACCTTCCCAACCTGATCACCCTGCTGCGTATCCTGCTGGTGGGTCCCATCGTGTGGGCGCTGCTGCAGGGACGCTTCGAGCTGGCGATCTGGCTGTTCCTGGTCGCCGGCATCTCCGACGGCGTGGACGGCTTTCTCGCCAAGCGGTTCGGCTGGAGCAGCCGCCTGGGCGGCATCCTGGACGCCCTGGCGGACAAGTTCCTGCTGGTCTCCACCTTCGTCTGCCTGTGGTGGCTGGGGGTCTTTCCCGGCTGGCTGGTGCTGCTGATCCTGGCGCGCGATCTGCTGATCGTGGCCGGCGGTGTGCTCTACAACCTGCGCATCGAGCCGGTGCAGCCGGCGCCCAGCCGGATCAGCAAGCTCAACACCTTCCTGCAGATCGTGCTCGCGGCGCTGGGCGTGGTGCATCTGGGGATCGCGCCGCTGCCGCCGTTGTTGCTGCAGTCCCTGATGGCTGCGGTGGTGGTGACGGTGTTCCTCAGCGGCGCCGGCTATGTGCGTGACTGGAGCCGCCGCGCGCGCGCCCACCGCCACGGAGGGGCCGCCTGATGGAGGGCCGTCAGATCTGGCTGCTGCTGTGGCTGGTGGCGGGCGGCTGGCTGCTGTACCTGCTCTCGCCCATCCTCACCCCCTTCATCGTGAGCGCCTTCCTGGCCTATCTGGGCGACCCGCTGGTGGATCGCCTGGAGGCGCGCCGCCTGCCGCGCACCCTGGCGGTCACCCTGGTGTTCTGCGTCATCGTGGGCGGGGTCCTGCTACTCCTCCTGATCCTGGTGCCGCGGGTGGAGAGCCAGCTCACCCACCTGGCGCATCAGTTGCCGATCTATGCGGAGTGGTTGCGCGGCCACGCCGAACCCTGGCTCGGGGAGCTGCTGGGCGAGGGCGATGCGGGTCTGGACCCGGAGCTGTTGCGCAAGGCCCTGGCCGACCACTGGCAGAGCGCCGGCGGCCTGCTGGCGGGGCTGTGGAAGTCGGTGAGCGCCTCCGGCATGGCGCTGCTGGGCTGGCTGGCCAACCTGTTTCTGATTCCCGTGGTGACCTTCTACCTGCTGCGCGACTGGGACGAGCTGGTGGCGGCGGTGCACGCCCTGCTGCCGCGCGACCGCGCGGCCCTGTGGGCGCGCCTGGCGCGCGAGTCGGACCAGGTGCTGGGGGCCTTCCTGCGCGGCCAGTTGCTGGTGATGTTCGCCCTGGGGGTGATCTACACCACTGGGCTGTGGCTGGTGGGACTGGATTTCGCCCTGCTGATCGGGATGTTCGCCGGCCTGGTGAGCTTCGTCCCCTACCTGGGACTGATCGTCGGCATCCTGGTGGCGGGCATCGCCGCGGTGTTGCAGTTCCAGGGCTGGGAGCAGCTCCCCTGGGTGGTGCTGGTGTTCGTGGTGGGGCAGCTCCTCGAGGGCACGGTGCTCACCCCGCGCCTGGTGGGAGAGCGGATCGGCCTGCATCCGGTGGCGGTGATCTTCGCAGTGATGGCCGGCGGGCAGCTCTACGGCTTCTTCGGAGTGCTGCTGGCGCTGCCGGTGGCGGCGGTGGCTATGGTGCTGCTGCGCCATCTGCTGGCCACCTATCGCGCCAGCGGGCTGTATCGGGGATCGGTCTGAGGCGACCGCGGCGCTCAGGCGGCGCCCTCGTCGGCGGCCAGGCGCCGGCGCACGAAGGGGATGCTCAGGCGCCGTTGCTCGGCCAGGGAGTCGCGGTCCAGGCGTTCTACCAGGGCGACCAGGGCGCGTGGGTCGCGCGGACAGCGCGCCAGCAGGTAGCGGGCCACCTCGGTCGGCAGCTCCAGGCCGCGGCGCTGCGCCAGGCGCCGCAACAGTTCCTCGCGTCCGGCATCGTCCAGCGGCGGCAGCCGGTAGCTCAGTCCCCAGCCGAGGCGGGTACGCAGGTCGGGCAGGCGGAAGCCGGCGGCCGCGGCCGGGGCCGTGGCGCTGAACAGCAGGCGGCAGCCGCGCTCGCGTGCCCGGTTGTAGAGATGGAACAGGGCCAGCTCCCAATCGGCCTCCCCGGCGAGGGCATCCACGTCGTCCACCGCCAGCAGATCGTAGCGCTCCAGGCCCTCCAGCATCTCCGGCGCCAGCTCGGCCCGCTCCGCGGCGGGCAGGTAGGCGGCCTCCAGCCCCGCCTCCCGGGCCGCGGCGCACTGACCCAACAGCAGATGACTGCGCCCGCTGCCCGCGGCGCCCACCAGATAGAGTTGGGGCTCGCCTTCGCCGGAACGCTGGCGCGCCAGCAGATCCAGGACCTGGCCGCTGTCGCCGGCGACATAGTCCTCCAGGCGCGAGGCGGTCCGCAGCGCCAGCTCCAGGGGAAGCTGCCGGCTCATGAGGCCTGGGCTTGCGCCCGCCAGCGGATGAAGAAGCTGGCACTGACGATGTAGCCCAATGCCAGCAGGAACTCCAGCCAGCCGAGGGCGCGCTGCGGCCCCGCCCAGAGGATCACCCCGCCGTGCAGCAGGGGGATCAGGGCTGCCAGCGTGCCCCACACCAGGGACTTGTCGCGCGCCGCGAGGATGCCGCGCAGCGGCAGCAGCAGCGGGCCCACCAGGATCAGCAGGGTGAGCGAGATCTGGTTGCGCGGCAGGCCGCCGAGCCGGATCGCCCAGGCCATGCCGAAGGCGATCAGCCCCAGGTAGCAGGCCAGCGACAGGCCGCGGGCGAGCGCGGTGCGGTTCACGATGCCGGATCCGCGAGGCGCTGCGCGATGTCGGCGAGGCGTTTCCCCAGGGCCTTGCACAGCCGCTGCTCGGCCTCGCTCAGGGGGCGGTCGCTGTCGGGTCCGGCCAGATGCGAGGGGCCATAGGGGGTACCGCCGTCGCGGGTGGTCATCAGGTCCGGCTCGGAATAGGGCAGGCCCACCAGCAGCATCCCGTGGTGCAGCAGCGGGATCATCATGCTCAGCAGGGTGGCCTCCTGACCGCCGTGCAAGCTGCCGGTGGAGGTGAACACCGCGCCCGGCTTGCCCGCCAGGGCGCCTTCCATCCATACGCCGCTGGTGCGGTCGATGAAATACTTCATGGGCGCGGCCATGTTGCCGAAGCGGGTGGGGCTGCCCAGGGCCAGGCCGGCGCAGTGGCGCAGGTCGTCGGTGGTGGCATAGGGCGCGCCCTCGTCCGGCACCGGCGGCGCCACCGCCTCGGGCTCGGCGGAGACCGGCGGCACGGTGCGCAGACGCGCCTCCAGGCCGCCCGCCTCGACGCCGCGCGCGATCAGCCGCGCCATCTCCGCGGTGGCGCCGTAACGGCTGTAGTAGAGCACCAGGACGTAGGCCATCAGAGGATCTCCAGCACCTGCTCCGGCGGCCGTCCCAGGGCCACCTTGCCGTCATGCACCACGATGGGCCGCTCGATCAGCTTCGGGTGCTTCACCATCAGGGCGATCAGCTCGTCGTCGCTCAGATTCGGGTCGTCCGCGCCCGAGGCCTTGTATTCGGCCTCCTTGCGGCGCATCAGCTCGCGCGGCGTCATGCCCAGCTTGCGCAGGATCTCGCGCAGCTCCGCCTCGCTGGGCGGCGTCTCCAGATACTTGATCACCTCGGGCTCGATGCCGCGCTCCTGGAGCAGTTGCAGGGTCTGGCGCGACTTGCTGCAGCGGGGGTTGTGATAGATGCGGGTGCTCATGGTCGGGAATCCGTTTCGTCGGGGAGTGCTATGGTATCACCAGAGCCCGCACACGGAGGGAGGCACCCTTGGGCCAACACCGCCTGTCGACGCTGGTACACAAGCTGGGCGGCTTCCTGCGCCTGGTGGGTGAACAGTTTCTGCGCCATCAGGGGCCGCAGAGCGCCGCCGCGCTCACCTTCACCACCCTGCTGTCGCTGGTGCCGCTGATGACGGTGTCGCTGTCGGTGTTCTACGCCTTCCCCATCGCCGAGCGCTTCCAGGCCCAGCTCCAGGACTGGCTGTTCCGCAGCTTCGTGCCGGCGGTCAGCCAGGTGCTGCAACAGCACCTGCAGGCGTTCAGCGACAAGGCGGCGCATCTCAGCGGGCTGGGCTTCGGCATGCTGCTGGTGGTGGCGCTGATGCTGATGATGAACATCGACGCCGCGCTGAACCGCATCTGGAACGCCCGCGCCCCACGCAGCCGCGCCAGCAAGTTCCTCATCTACTGGGCGGTGCTGACTTTGGGGCCGGTGCTGATCGCGGTGAGCATGCTGGCCAGTTCCTGGCTGGTGCGGCTCCCGCTGGTGTCGGGACTGGCGGCCAGCGGCGCCGGTCATCTGGCGCTGGCGCTCACGCCGTTGCTCGCCTCCTTCGCCGCCTTCACCCTGATGTACACCGTGGTGCCCAATGTGCGGGTACGCTTCGGCCATGCGCTGGCCGGCGGTCTGGTGGCGGCGCTGCTGTTCGAGCTGGCGAAGCATGCCTTTAGCTTCTATCTGCGCGCCTTCCCCGCCTACGAGGCGATCTATGGTGCGCTGGCGGTGGTGCCTATCTTTCTGGTGTGGCTGTACCTGTCCTGGGCGATCGTGCTGCTGGGCGCCGAGGTGGCGCATGCGCTGCGCATCTATCACTGGCACCGGCCCAACCCGCGCGGGCGGGAGCTGGGGGTGCTGGATGCCATCTGGCTGTTGCTGCTGCTGGACGAGGCGGCGGAGGCCGGGCGGGCGCGCTCGCTGTGGGAGCTGACCGCGGCGCGCCCGGAATGGCGCGAGGACCGGGTGGAGGCGCTGCTGGCGGAGATGCTGCAGCGTGGCTGGGTGGCCCAGGAGCGCGGTGGCGACTGGCTGCTGGCGCGCCGCGCCTCGGATCTGACCCTGCACGAGGTGCTGGTGGAGGGGCGCTTCCCCTTCCCGAAGGCGCCGTTGGAGGAGGCCCCGGACGAGGCCCTGGGGCGGCGCTTCGCGGAAGCGGGGGCCCAGTTGCGGGCGCTGCTCGACGTGCCTCTGTCGCAGTTCCGGCTGCAGCGCGTCGAGCCTACGCCGCTCAGGCGAGCAACACCACCCGAATGACGTCACCCGCCTCGCGGCGCGAGAGCAGTTCCAGTTGCCGCACCCGGTAGTCGCGGTGACTGCCGATCAGGGTCTCCACGGTGCCGGTGCCGCGGAAATGGCCGGCGGGCGCCAGCAGGCGGAACTCGGAGCGCTGCGGCTGGGCGTGCAAGATGCCCGGCCGGCCGCCTTCGCCCAGGGTCACCGGAATGACGTGCCCGGCGAGCCGTTCCACGCCGATGTACTGATAGCCGTTGTCGTCCACCAGACGGCGCCGCATGCCGGCCACGAAGCCGGAGCCGGGTCGGGCTTCGGCCTCGAACAGCAGCCATTCTCCGCAGCGCGGCGGCATCGTATCGGCGGACAGGATGAAGCTGGCGCCGCCCACCGAGAGGTCGTTCTGGCGGCAGGGAATGGCATCCTCGGGCGGCGGCGGAATCAACGCCCCTTGGCCCTGCTGCAGGGTCGGCAGGCGCGCATGCACCGCCTCCAGGCCGACGATGGCGCGGTAGCCCTGGCTGCTGGTCTCGCGCGGGTAGCGGCGCTCGCGCCGCCCTTCCAGCAGGGCTCGCAGGTCGCCCTCCAGCCAGCGGCGCAGCCCGCAGGGGTCGTCCGGGAGCAGTTCCGGCAGGCGTGCCAGCAGCCGCGACACCGCCAGCCGATGGGTGGCCGGGACGCCGTGCGGACGCCGCGCGAAATCCAGCGGCAGACGTTCGCCGGACAGTTCCAGGGGAATGCCCCGGACCTGCCGCCCGGCCGGCACCAGGCGCAGCTCGGCCGCGAGCCGCGGCAGCGTCCGCAGCAGCGCCTCGGTGCAGTGCCGGGGCTGGCGGTAGCTGTCCGCCAGCAGGAGCAGCAGGGTGCCGCGAAACAGGCCGTTGCAGTCGGGGGTGTCATCCGCGGTGGCGAGCAGGGAGGACACCGCACGCTGCGGAGCGCGCAGCCATTCCGCCACCTGCTGAAGCTGCACCAATTGGCGCCACAGACCGGGGCGGAGCTGCTGGTGCTGGAGCAGGTTCCATTGCACCAGCCGCGCCAGCAGCAGCATGGCGTTGTAGAGATCGGCCAGTTCCGGTCGCCGGCCGGCGTCGATCGCCAGGCGTGCGGCACGCATGTGGGCGCTCGCCAGCTCCTCGAACAGCCCTGGCAGGGTCTCCAGCAGGGTGCGCTGTTCCGGGGAGAGCAGCAGGGCGCCGATGTCGATGCATTCTCGGCCCATGCGTTGCAGTTCGGCCACCGCGGGATGGAACAGGGGCAACAGCCGTCCGAGATGGCGCGGGGGGTCGGGATCGCGCACCAGAAAGCCGAGCTGGCGCTGCAGGGCCAGGGCCTGCCGGCGCGGGCTGGCGGTCGGCAGCCCGGCCAGCCAGGATTCCAATTCCCGTGCCTCGACCAGGGTCTGGGGATGGCGGGCGATCGCCGGCAGCGGGATGTCCAGCGGCGGACATCGGCCCCTTTTTCCCCAGTAAAGCGGCATATCCCTATGGATATCGTTATTGTTTTGTCCGACGAAGTATAGTGGCCGGCCAGGGATGCGCAATTCCATTGGTTCCGGAATATTTCGGCATTCCGGCTGTCAGACCTTTGGTGCCATCGCCATTCGGAGGAATCATCCATGCCCCAGACCGCATCCCGCCTGCTGCTCGGCCTGCTGCTGTTGTGCGGCCTCGCCGGCAGCGTCGCCGCCGCCGAGGACTTCACGCTGCCCGACCTGGACGGCCGTGAGCACCGGCTTTCCGACTACCGCGGCCGATGGGTGCTGGTGAACTACTGGGCGACCTGGTGCCCGCCCTGCCGCGAGGAGCTGCCGGAGCTGGATTCCCTGTACGAGTCCGACAAGGACCGCATCGTGGTGCTGGGGGTCAACATGGAGGCCATCAGCCGCGAGCGGCTGCGCGAGTTCGTGGAAGAGCAGTTCCTCTCCTTCCCCATCCTGGTGGCGGGGGCGCAGCCCAAGCGCGAGCAGCTTCTAGGCCCCATCACCGGCCTGCCCACCTCCTATCTGATCACCCCCGAGGGCAAGATGGTGGCCCGCCAGGTCGGTCCGTTGACAGCGGATGCGATCCGGGCTTTCATTGACCGATACGAAAAACGACAACAGGCCAAGGGCGGATGAGGACCATGGTAGGCAGGCTGGGCTGGCTGCTGCTGTCGCTGCTGCCGGTACTGGTGCAGGCGGCGGAGGGGCCGCGCGACCCGGCC
Source organism: uncultured Sedimenticola sp. (assembly GCA_964627395.1). GTDB lineage: Bacteria > Pseudomonadota > Gammaproteobacteria > Chromatiales > Chromatiaceae > MONJU. The sequence goes on along the minus strand of CAZVIG010000007.1, from coordinate 1,840 downwards.
ACGCACTTCTTCAACGAAACCTTCTGGGATCTGCACGAAGAGCTGCAGAACGCGCGCGAGCAGGGCAAGCAGGGCATCCTGCTGATGTTCGAGATGGACGAGTGCCCCTTCTGCCACCGCATGAAGCGCACCGTCCTCAACCAGCCCGACGTGCAGGCCTTCTTCCGCAAGCACTTCATCAACATCCCCATCGACATCGAGGGCGACGTGGAGATGGTGGACTTCGAGGGTCGTCCCACCACCATGAAGGACTTCTCGGTGAAGCGGTATCGGGTGCGCGCCACCCCGGTATTCGCCTTCTTCGACACCGACGGACGCTACATCCGGCGCGCCCGCTACACCGGCGCCACCCGCGACAAGGAGGAGTTCCTGCTGCTGGGCCGCTATGTGGTGGAGAAGGCCTATCTGAAGGAACCCTTCGCCCGCTACAAGCGGCGCATGCGCAAGCAGGGACGTTGATGCGTCACGGCCTGCGTCTGTGCCTGTGGTTGATGCTGGCCGCGATCCTGCCGGCGCAGGCCGGGGAGAACGTCCAGCCCCTGCCCGAACCCCTTTCCCTGGCGGACGCCCTGCGCCTGGCGCGCCCGGTGGTGCCGACCCTGCTGCGGGCCGAGGCGGGGCGCACCGAGGCGCGCGCGGAGGGGGAGCGTGCGGCGACCATCGACGGCCTGCGCCTCACCGCCATCGGGCGCCTGCGCGCCATCCAGCCCTCCTGGAAGTCGGCCAACCGCGATGCCAACGACAGCAGCGCCCACTTGCTGCTGGAGAAGCGTCTCTATGACGGCGGACTGGCGGCGGCGCGCCGGGCCGCCGCAGGGGCGGTGCGCGAGGCGGCCGAGCTGGAGGCGCTGGACGCCCGCCAGCAACAGCGCCTGGAGATCATGCGGGCCTTCTTCGACGTGCTGCTCGCCGACCTGACCAATGCGCGCGACACCGAGGCGATGTCGGTGGCCTTCGTGCGTCTCGACCGGGCGCGCGACCGGCACGAGCTCGGGCAGCTCTCGGATGTCGCGCTGCTGGAACTGGATGCCGCCTACCAGGCGGTGCGCCGGCGTCAGGTGGCGAGCGCCACCCGACAGCGCCTGGCGCGCGCCCGGCTGGCGCTGGCGATGGGCCGTCCCGGCGAGCTGGCGTCCGATCTGGTGACGCCCGAGATCGAGATCCCCGAATCGCAGGAAGGCGATTTCGACGCCTTCTGGCAGGCGGTGGAGGCGGGCCATCCCCGGCTGCGGGCGCTCAAGGCGCGGCTGCGCGCGGCACGCCAGCGCCTGGAGGCGGCGCGGCACAGCGCGGGTCCGGTGCTCAGCGCCGAGCTGGAGGCGGCCGCCTACAACCGTACCACCGGCTCCACCCACCCGCTCGGCGGCGGGCTGCGCCTGAGCGTGCCGCTGCTCGACGGCGGTCAGCGCGACGCCGCGGTGGCCGAGGCCCAGGCGCAGCTCACCCGGCTGCAGGCGCAGTGGCAGAGCGCTTGGCAGGATTTGCGTCAGCAGGCGCTGGAGGCCTGGCTGCGGCGCGATACCCTGCGTGCCGATTGGCAGGGGCTGCAGGTGGAAGGCGACTACCGCGAACTCTATCTGGATCGCAGCCGCGCCCTCTATGACCTGGAGGTGAAGACCGACCTGGGCGACGCCATGACCCGTATTTCCGAGGTGCGCCTGGCCACCGCCCGGGTGCTGTTCGACTGGGTCCTCAACGAGGCCCGTATCGAGGCCATGACCGGCCGCCTGCTGGAGGAAAAGCCATGAATCCTGACAGAATGTTGAAAAAGCCCCTCCATGGACTTTTTCAACCACGGAAGCGGAAAACGCGGTTTCCCGCTTCCTTCATTTTCGATGGC
>CAZVIG010000006.1:4034-17379 GCA_964627395.1 uncultured Sedimenticola sp. | reverse complement strand
CGCCCGGCATACCCCAGACCACGCTGGTCTTCTCGTCCTGGGCCAGGATCGGCGCGCCGGTCTCGCGCAGTGCCCCCATGCCCTCGGCGCCGTCCGCGCCCATGCCGGTGAGCATCACGCCGATGGCGTTGCGCCCCACGTTCTGCACCAGCGACTGCAGCATCACCTCCACCGAGGGCTTGTGGCGGTTCACCGGCGGGCCGTCGTCCAGGCGGCAGACATAGCGCGCGCCGTCCCGCTCCACCCGCAGGTGGCGGTCGCCGGGGGCGATGTAGGCGTGGCCGGGCAGGATCTGCTGGCCGTCGGCGGCCTGGCAGACCGACAGCGGCGAGAGGCCGTCCACGCGCCGCGAGAAGGGCTCGCTGAAGGCGGCGGGGATGTGCTGGGTGATCACCACCCCGGCCTGCAGATCGGCGGGGAGCTGCGCCAGCACCTCCTTGATCGCCTCGGTGCCGCCGGTAGAGGAGCCGATGCCGATGATCCGGTCGGTGGTCTGGAAGTGGCGCCCCGCCTTCACCTTGGCAGGACGCGGCGCGGCCAGGTCACTGCCCGCCGCCTGGCGCGCGGGAACCGACCGCTCCAGGGCGCGCACCTGGGCGCGCGCCGCCATCCGCACCTTGGCGATCAGGTCGTCGGCGTACTCCGCCAGCCCCTCGGCGATGTCCACCTTGGGCTTGGCCACGAAATCCACCGCCCCGTACTCCAGGGCCTGCAGGGTGACGTCGGCCCCCGCCTCGGTGAGGCTGGAGACCATCACCACCGGCATCGGACGCAGACGCATCAGGTTGCGCAGGAAGGTGACGCCGTCCATGCGCGGCATCTCCACGTCCAGGGTCAGCACGTCCGGGTCGAGGCGCTTGATCTTGTCGCGCGCCACATAGGGGTCGGGCGCGGTGCCCACCACCTCGATGTCCGGCGTCTCGGCGAAGATGGCGCCGAGCACCTGGCGCACCAGGGCCGAGTCGTCCACGATCAGCAGCTTGATCTTCTTCATGGGGTCGGGATCTCCGTTCAGAACAGCTCCACCTCGCCCTCCACGGGCTTCGCCGAGATCTCCTGCTGATAGGCGACCTCGCGCTGGATCACGGTGTCGTTGTGCAGCTCGCGGATGCGCTTCACCAGGGCGCGGCCGCTGCGCGGGAAATAGATCACCTTGCGCGGAAAGACGTCGCCCACGTCCTCGGACAGCAGGGGGATGCGCTCGGTGGCCAGATAGTCGCGCACGAAGGCGATGTTGCGCGCCCCCACGTCGCTCATCGCGCCCATGACGCGCCCGCCGCCGAACACCTTGGCCTCCAGGTTGCGGCGCTGTCCGCCATGCTTGAGGATCTCGTTGATCATGTGTTCCATGGCGAAGTTGCCGTAGCGGGTGTTGGCGCAGCACACCTCCTGTGCGCCCCAGTTGCCGGTCTCCGAGAGCGGCAGCATGAAGTGGTTCATGCCACCCACTCCCAGGCGCTTGTCGCGGATGCAGGCGGAGACGCAGGAACCCAGCACCGTGGTGACCAGCTCGTCGTTGACCGTGACGTAGTATTCGCCAGGCAGGATCTTGGCGGCGAAGCAGCCGTGCTGCTTGTCCCAGTAGCGCTTGATCCGCTCGAAGCCCGGCAGCGCGGCCGGCATCTCCCCCCTGGCCCTGGCCTGCAGCATCAGCGCACCCTCCGGTAGATGGTCTTGCCGATCAGCTCGAACCGCTCCGAGACCTGGAACAGCGACTCGGAGTGACCGATGAACAGGAAACCGCCCGGCTTGATGGTGTCCGCGAAGCGGTCGATCAGGCGGCGCTTGGATTCCTTGTCGAAGTAGATGATGACGTTGCGGCAGAAGATGATGTCCTGCGGCTCGCGGCGCCAGTCCTGCATCAGGTTGAGCAGGCCGAAGTCGATGCGCTCGCGCAGCTCCGGCTTGACCCGCACCATGCCCTGCTGGCGTCCGCGCCCCTTCAGGAACCAGCGCTTCAGGCGCTCCGGCGGCAGCCCCTCCACCCGGTCCTGGCGGTACACGCCGCGCTGGGCCTTGGCCACCACGTCGGAGTCGATGTCGGTGGCGCTGATCTCCACCTGCCAGCCCGCCAGGCGCGACTGCATCTCGCCCACGGTCATGCCCAGGGAATAGGGCTCCTCGCCGGTGGAGCAGCCGGCGGACCAGATGCGGATGCGACGCTCCCCGCCGGCGGCCTGCATCCTTTCCGGGATCGCATGGTCGCGCAGGTACTCGAAGTGATGGTTCTCGCGGAAGAAGGCGGTGGGGTTGGTGGTCACCGCGTTGATCAGCTCGGTCAGCTCGTTCGGATCCTCGCCGCGCCGTAGATAGTCGCAATAGCTGGCGAAGTCGGGCAGGCGCAGGGCGCGCACGCGGCGCGCCAGGCGCGAGTAGAACATGTCGAACTTGTCGTCGCTGACGACGATGCCGGTATGCTGGTTGGAGAGCCGCCGCAGAAAGTCGAAGTCCTGCTGGGTGAAGGGGAACTCCCGCTGGCGTGCCGCGCTGGCGCTCATGTCCGTGATTCCTTGTGCTTCAGAACAATTCGATGTCGTCGATGTCGCCCTGGTCGAGGCGCGGTCGCACCTGTTCCAGCGCCTCCTCCACGCTGGCCCCGGCCAGCAGGGCGTCGAACATCGCCTGTTCCTCCTGCATGGTGTAGCGTCCGCGGATCGCCTGCTGCAGGCGCTGCCATTCCATGGGGTTGTAGAGGCGGCCGTTGTCCGCGATCAACTCGGCGAGCTGTTCGAGGGCGTGCTGCACATGGTCGATGCGCTGGCTGAGGCGGTCGTAGAACTGGAAGGCGACGATGCCCTGCTGCATGCTCTGCTGTACTCCCTTGCAATGGGCGCCGATGGCCTCCGCGATGGCGGCCTGCTCCGGCGGCAGACGCGCCGCCTCGGCGGCCACCTGCTGCACCCGCTCCACCATGCCGGTGAAGGAGGCGGTGAGCGCCTGCACCGAATCCTCGCCTTCGGCCATGGCGACCCCGATCTGGGCCACCGCCAGGTTGAGCATGCGCACCGTCTCGGCGATCTGGCTCCAGTCGAGATCCGGGGCCTGGGCGGTGGAATTGGACAGCGGCTTGGCGGTCTGGGTCATCCGGTAATTCTCCTCGCGGGCTCAGGCTTCCAGTTGCAGGGCGTGAGCCACGCCCATCTGGGTGGCGGCATTGCGCAGGCGCTCGGAACAACCCTGCCAGCGCAAGGGGCGCTGCGCGCCGACCCCGTCCTTGACGAAGGCCACCAGGAGCTGGATGCCGGCGCCGTCCACGTTCTCCACCGCGCTGCCGTCGATCACGATCTCGTGCTCCGACTGCAGCTTGAGCAGCAACTGCTCCTGGTAGCCGGCCACCTCGGCGATGGTCAGCGCCTCGGGGAGCTGCAGCACCTCGTCGGCGCCGGAGGCCGCTGCGGCCACCTCGGCGGGCTCGGCGGACTCGGCCTCGGGCGCCGTCTCCGGCACCGTCACCACCTCTCCCATCGCCTCGCCGGCCAGCTCGGCCAGGGGGTCATGCGACATCACAGGCTTTTTCTTGCTCATGGGCTGGGGCTCCCTCGTCCAGGAATTCGTCTGCCAGGGCCTCGAACTCGCCGGCGGAGCGGCTCCTGGGTCGGTATTCGAATACGGTGCGGCCGGCGCCGGCGCATTCCGCCAGCACTGCGGCCTCGCTGATCGCCGTCTCCAGCAGTTGCGGACCGAAGTGGGTGGCGATCTTGTCGCGCACCTCGCGCGACAGGCGGCGCCGCGCCACGAAACGGCTCATGAAGACCTGGCGCTGCAGCGGCCGGCGCCGCAGCGCTTCCACCCGCCCCAGGGTGCCCATCAGGCGCGCCAGGCCTGTCAGCGACAGGAAGTCGCCCGCCACCGGCACCAGCACCCGGTCCACCGCCAGCAGGGCGTTCATCACCAGCAGTCCGGCGGAGGGCGGGCAGACGAAGATCAGGTCGTCGTAGTCGGGCTGCATGCGCTGCAGCGCCTCCTGCAGCAGCCGGGCCCGTTCGGTGCCGCCCTGCAGCCGCTCCACCTCGCCCAGGCCGTCGCCGGCGGGGACCAGCTCCAGCAGCTCGCGCGTGGCCACCGCCTGGTCGCTCAGCACCCCGCCGTGCAACAGGGCGCGGTCCGCACCCTGCGAGGGAGCGCGAAACAGCCCCAGGCAGGGCGCCAGGTGGCCCTGCGGGTCCAGGTCCACCAGCAGCACCCGGCGGCCGCGCCGCGCCAGGGCATGCCCGAGGTTGACCGCGGTGGTGGTCTTGCCCACCCCGCCCTTCTGGTTGATCACCGCCAGCGTCTGCATCGGGTCTCCTCCCCTCAGGCGGTCAGGCCGCCCACCTGTTGCCATTGATCGGCGCCGAGCACCTGGTCGACGTCGATCAGCACCGTCATCCCTTCGCCGCTGCTCACCATGCCGGTGAGATAGCGGCCGTCGATGCCGCGCACCCCGCCCGGCGGGGGCTTGATGTCCCCCTCGCCCGCCTCGATCACCCCGGAGACGGCGTCCACCACCATGCCGGCGAGCTGGCGCCCCCGTTCGGGCACCTCCAGGGAGACGATGATGATCACGGTGGTGGGATCGTATTGCGGGTCGCTGGCGCCGAAGCGCACCCGCAGGTCGATGATGGGGACGATGGTGCCGCGCAGGTCCAGCACCCCCTTCATGCAGGGCGGCATGTCCGGCAGGGCGCGCACCGGCTCCCAGCCGCGGATCTCCTGCACCCGCAGGATGTCCACACCGTAGGCGTCGCCGCCCAGGATGAAGCTGAGATACTGGCTGCCCGCTTCCGCGCTGTTGGCTTGCTGGTTCATCGCTGCGTTCTCCCGCGCCTAGCCTTCGACCTTGTTCTCGACCTTCTGCAGCAGGCCGACGATCTCGCCGGAGAGCTGTTCGATCTCGGCGAAGCGCTGCTCGGCGTCCTGGGCGCGGCCCGCCTCCTTGAGGTCGATGATCTCGCGGATCACCGCATGCAGCCGCTCGTGACGCTGTTCCATCACCTGCATCTCCTCGATGTGGCCGTACTGGGCCATGCCCTGGCTGTAGAGCCACTTGCCCAGGGCGCAGTCGCGGTGCGACACCGCCTCGGCATGCGTCAGGGCCTTGCGGCCGTCGAGGAAGTCGCGGATCTTCTGGCGCCATGCCAGGTGCGCGGTGCGCGCCGCGAAGAAGTCGAAGGTGGCGTCGCCCTCCTGGCCATGGTGATGATGGGCGTGTTCGTTGGCCGCGGCCTGTTGCACCAGCGCCTCGGGGTCGTCCGCCATGCGGAAGTAGCCGATGCCCTGCTCCATCTGCTGCGCCTTCTCGTACAGCGAGGAGGAGGCGGCGGCGGTCTCTTCCGCCAGGGCGGCGTTCTGCTGGGTGGTCTCGTCCAGGGAGGTGACCGCGCGGTTGACCTGGTCGATGCCGGTCGCCTGCTCGGCGCTGGCGGCGGCGATCTCGGCCACGATGTCGCCCACCTTCTTCACCGCCACCACGATCTCGGACAGGGTCTCGCCCGACTCGCCCACCAGGGCGCTGCCGGCATGCACCTTGTCCACGCTGTCCTGGATCAGCTCCTTGATCTCCTTGGCCGCCTCGGCGGAGCGGGAGGCGAGATTGCGCACCTCGGTGGCGACCACCGCGAAGCCGCGGCCCTGCTCGCCGGCGCGCGCCGCCTCCACCGAGGCGTTGAGCGCCAGCAGGTTGGTCTGGAAGGCGATCTCGTCGATCACGCCGATGATCTCGGCGATCTTCTCCGAGGCCTGGTTGATCGCCTCCATGGCGGTGACCGCATTGCTCACCACCTCGCCACCCTTCTCGGCCAACTCACGCGCACCGCCGGCGACCTGGTTGGCCTGCTGGGCGTTGTCGGCGTTGTTGCGCACCGTGGAGGTCAGCTCCTCCATGCTGGAGGCGGTCTCCTCGAGCGCCGCAGCCTGCTGTTCGGTACGCGCCGAGAGGTTGGCGTTGCCCGCGGTGATCTCGTTGGATGCCACATTGATGGCGTCGGCGATCTCGCGGAGCTGCAGCAGGGTGCGAGAGACCTGCACCAGGGTGCCGTTGACCGCGTCGCGGATGCCCGCGAAGGCACCCTGGTAGTTGCCGCTCATGGGTCGGGTGAAGTCGCCCGAGGCCATCGCCTGCAGGCTCTGGTCCACATCGGCGATGACGGCCTTGAGGTCGTCCAGCAGGGCGTTGATGCCCACCCCGATATGCTTGTAGAAGCCCTGCTTGCCCTTCAGGTCCACACGCTGGTCCAGGTTGCCGGAGCGGGCCGCGACCACGATGTTCTCCAGCTCCTGCTCCACCGCCACCTCCTCGGTGCGGTCCAGCCACTCCACCGCGGTGCCCAGGCGGTTGCCCTCGGCGTCGATCACCGGATTGGCGGTGAAGCGGAACACCCGCCCACCGACGCGGATCTCGGAGTTGAGCGGCTTGTCCAGCGCCTTGATCAGATGCTGCTGATGGGCCGGGTTCTTGTGGAAGGCGTCGATGTTGGCGCCCAGCAGCTTGTCCGCCTCGAAGCCCGGCAGCTCCCTGCGGATGTCCGCCTCGGCGCGCTGGAACATGTCGCGCACCGTGTGGTTCATGTAGATGATGTTGTTGTCGTTGTCCGCCATCATCACGCAGCTCGAGACGTTGTCCAGCGCGGTGCGGATGCGCAGGTTCTCCATGGCGCGCCGTTCCGCCTCGGCACGCGCCTCGGCCTCGGCCCGCTCGGCGGCGCGCACTTCGGTGAGATCCTTCCACTCCACCACGGTGCCCAGACGCTCGCCGGCCTCGTTGATCACCGGGTTGGCGATCACCTCCAGGATGCGGCGACCGACCTCGATCTCCGCCTTGTAGGGGCCGTCCAGGCGGGACAGCAGGGCACGCTGGTGGGCCGGATCCTTGTGGAAGACGTCGATGCTCTTGCCCAGGATGTGGTCCGCGTCGAAGTGCGGCAGCGCCTCGCGCAGATCCGCCTCCGCCTCCTTGAACATGCGCTGTACCGCGCGGTTCATATAGACCACGTTGAAGTCGGCGTCGGCCATCATGACGTTGGTGCTGACGTTGTCCACCGCGGTGCGGGTGACCAGGCCCATGTCGGCGAGGCGCCGGTTGTCCAGCACCTCGAAGCCCACCTTGACCTGCACCGAACGGATCGACTGCAGGATGCGTCCCACGGCGCCCTTGTGGCGCACCTGCATCCAGTCGAAGAAGTTCTCGCTCAGGATCTGGTCCAGCTTGGCACTGCCCGCTTTCAACGGTTCCATCACATGGCGTCGGATCAGCCAGGCCGCCGCTCCGCCGAAGGCCAGGGCGGTGAACAGTCCCGCATACAGCCAGCCGGCACTGGCACCTGCGGCCACCATGGCGAGCAGGGCGAGCACCGACATGCCCACCCCGCCGCCGCCGAGCAGCAGGATGCGCTCCAGCGTCCAGAAGTGCATCTGGCTCTCGGTGGTGGGGAAGCGGGTGCGGCCGGCTCGGACATCGGCGTACAGACGCTCGGCGTCACGCTTCTCCTGCTCGGTGGGCGGGGTGCGCACCGACATGTATTCCACTCCGCCGTCCTCCAGCGGAATGGGAGTGACATTGGCCTTCACCCAGTAATAGTCGCCATTCTTGGCGCGGTTCTTCACCAGGCCGGTCCAGGTGTCGCCCTGGCGTACCGTATCCCACAGGTCGCGGAAGGCCTCCGGCGGCATGTCCGGATGGCGCACGATGTTGTGGGGGCTACCGATCAGCTCCTCTTCGGTGAAGCCGCTGATGCGGACGAAGGCGGGGTTGACGTAGGTGATGATGCCCTTGGCATTGGTCTTGCTGACCAGGATGGCATCTTCCGGAAAGGGGATCTCGTGGTCGGTGACCGGCTCGTTTCGTTTCATGGCCTGCCTCTGGCGTATGTTCTGGTGTTTCGGGCGTGTCTGGGGACGCCCAACGCTCGTTCCAGGGCATCGGCCGCACGGCGCGCAACTTGAGGAAAATTTTTCGATCGACGGGGCGCTCTCGTGAGAACCGACATGGGGAACCGCGCCGCATGTCGCGGCTGAAGCCGCTCCCACGGATCCGAATGGTCGTCACGAAGTCCGAGGGGCACCGGAGAGAGGGGTGAAGGAATTCTTCCTCCCCTCCACAAAAGGCGCTACTGTCCGGGAAAACCTGGTCCCTTTCCCCCGCTTGCTCACTGCTGTCCGGGGAAACATCGTCCCTCCCCCCGCTTGCGGGAGGAGCCTAGAAGGGGGCATGGCACGTCTCCGTTCTTGCCGCCCAAAGCGGCGGACGGCCAGCCCCCTACGGGAGTCGAGCGAAACGAAACCCGCCGAACGACGCAGCGGTCGCCGGCGGGTTCAGCTACCCGATCTGCAGCATGCCGCTGCGCCTGCGGAGGACGGGATTCAGAACTCCTCCCACTCGTCGTCCAGGTCGTCCTCAACGGCGCTCGCGGTTGCCGCCGCCGGGGCCGCGGCTCGCGGCGCGGGGGGTGGTGCCGACTCGGCCTTCGGCGCGGCGATGGGTTCCACCTTGCGCTCCGGCAGGCTGGAGCTGGGCGCCTCGGGCATGCCCATGTCCACATTCACGCCCTTGAAGAAGGAGAGCACGGCGCGCATCTCGCGGGCGTTCTCGCTCATCGCCTGGGAGGCCGCGGCGGTCTGTTCCGCCAGGGCGGCGTTCTGCTGGGTCACCTCGTCCATGGCGGTCACCGCACGGTTGACCTGGTCGATGCCGGTCGCCTGCTCGGCGCTGGCAGCAGAGATCTCGGCCACGATGTCGCCCACCTTCTTCACCGAGTTGACGATCTCGCCCAGGGTCTCGCCGGAGGCGTTCACCAGCTCGGAGCCGGTGCTCACCTTCTCCACGCTGTCGCGGATCAGCTCCTTGATCTCCTTGGCCGCATCCGCGGAGCGGGAGGCCAGGTTGCGCACCTCGGTGGCGACCACCGCGAAGCCGCGGCCCTGCTCGCCGGCGCGCGCCGCCTCCACCGAGGCGTTGAGCGCCAGCAGGTTGGTCTGGAAGGCGATCTCGTCGATCACGCCGATGATTTCGGCGATCTCGTTGGAGGAGGCATTGATCGCCTGCATCGCCTCCACCGCCTGTTCCACCACGTTACCGCCGCGCTCGGCGAGCTGGCGCGCGCTGGCGGCGAGCTGGTCGGCCTGGCGGGCGTTGTCGGCATTGTTGCGCACCGTGGAGGTGAGTTCCTCCATGCTGGAGGCGGTCTCCTCCAGGCTCGCGGCCTGCTGCTCGGTACGCGCCGAGAGGTTGGCGTTGCCCGAGGAGATCTCGCCGGCAGCGGTGTCCACCTCGCTGCCGATGCGCATCAGGCGCGCGATCACATCGGCGAGCCGTTCCAGGGTGGTGTTGACGTCGTCGCGCACCTTGCCGAAAGTGCCCTGGTATTCCTTTTCGATGCGCACGTCGAGCTGACCCTCGGCCATCCGGCTCATGACGTCGCCGATATTACCGAACACGTCCGAGAGCTGGTCCAGCAGGCGGTTGAAACCCTGCGCCAGTTGCAGGAAGAAGCCCTGCTTGCCATCCAGCAGCAGGCGCTGCGCCAGATCGCCGCGACTGGCGGCCTCCACCAGGGCGTCGATCTCGCGTTCCACCGACACCTCCTGGGTGCGGTCCAGCCATTCCACGGCGGTGCCCAGGCGTTTGCCGTCGTCATCGACGACGGGAGTGGCGGTGATGCGCATATGGCGCCCGCCCACCTCGATGTCCGCGACATGGGTGTCGCGCAGCGCCGAGAGCAGTTGTCGCTGGTGCTCCGGATGCTTGTGGAAGCGGTCGATGCTGCTGCCCAGCAGGCTGTCGGCGTCGAAGCCGGGAATGTCCTGGCGCAGATCCGTCTCGGCTTCGCGGAATAGCGATTCGGCGTTGCGGTTGAGGTATATGATGTTGCCGTCGTTGTCCGCCAGCATGATGTTGGCGCTGGCATTGTCCAGAGAGGTCCGGATCCGGGCGTTCTCGGCGGCGATGCGACGCTCTTCCTCCAGGCGCTGACGCTCCAGCTCCGCCTGGCGCAGCTCCTCGGTACGGTCGAACCACTGGGTGACCCGGCCCTGGTAGTTGCCCTCGTCGTCGTACACCGGGCTGGCCACCAGGCGCATCTGACGCCCGGCCAGTTCGCCCTCGATGGTGCGCTCTCCCTCGAGCTTCGCCATGTACGCCTGCTTGAACTCGCCCTCCTCGAAGTAGCGCGACAGGGGCGTACCCTTGAGGCCGTCCACCGAGAAGGCGGGATTCATGGCGCGCCAGTCCGGTTCCATGTCGCGGAACAGGGCCTCGGCGGCATCGTTGAAGTAGATCAGCTCGTTCTGTTCGTTGGAGACGGTCACCGCAGAAGCGACGTTGTCCAGGGCGCGCCGGATGCGCAGGTTGGCCGCGGCGATCGCGGCCTCCTTCTCGATGCGGTGACGCAGCTCGGTCTGCATGCGCTGCAGCGCCGACATCAGCTCGCCGATCTCGTCTCGGGTATCCGCCTCCAGATGCTGTTCCAGGTCACCCTCGGCGATACGGCTGGCGGCTTCCACAGCACGGCCGATGCCGGCGCGCACGTTGCGCAGCACCAGCCAGGCCATCAGCAGGGTGGCGGCCAGGGCGAGGGCGAGTACCGTCAGGGTGACCCAGAAGGTGAGATTGGATGCGTTGCGCAGCTCGTGTTCCAGCGCGACCGCCTCGCTTTCGATACGGTGCGAGAGTTCACCCAGTCCTTCGATCAGGCGCTGGGATGCGGTCATCCATTCCGCGGGTTGGATCGCGAAGGCGCCGTAGTCTGAGGCCTCGAAGGCCTTGTCCCGCATGCGCTGCACCGCCTGGCCCGCCTCGCTGGCCAGCAGCTCGTCGAAGGCCTGCGCAACCTCGCCGTCGGCCATCTCCCGGAAGCGCGTGGTCAGGGTCTTCTGCTGGCTCAGGATGCGGCTGAACTTGACGAAGTCCTGACCCACAAAACGGTCGGCGGAGAAGGTGCGCGCCAGCAGGGTGCGCTCTCGGCTGGCCAGCTCCTTGAGACGTTCCAGGATGGCGATCAACTCCGCCTGGGCCGCCACCCGGCGTTCGCTGGCCTCCCAGGGCACGTTGTCCAGCACGTCCAGCAGGGCATCCGCCATCTCCGCATAGGCACGGCGCATCTTGTAGGGACGGACCTTGAGCCGGTCGATACGCTGGCGTTCCAGGGGCAGAGCCTCCAGCACCTTGTCGACCGTCGCCAGGCGCTGCTCCAGGCGCGGCGAATCCACCACCTGGGCACGCGCCTCACGGTAGGCGGTCAGGGCCTTGTCGGTACGGGCGCGCGCCTCCCGCAGCTCGCTTTCACCTGCCTTGCCGCGCTTGGAGAGATGGTGCTCGCTGGCGGCGACCTCCTTCTGCAGGGCGTCGAGCAGGTCCATCTGGACCCGGGCCTGCGAGAGCACCGCGCCCATGCGCTCCGCCTCGTTGGCGGACTCATAGGCGCCCTTGGCGATGTAGCCGGCCATCGCCAGCATCGCGATCAGGGGCAGGCTGATCATCAGGACCAGCTTGCTTCCCAGTTTCATGCGTGACATCAGCTTGTTCATTTTCCCTTTCCCCTGGTGCCCCGCAGGGCCCTGTCTGTGTCGGTCGCCGCGCTAGGCGGCGTCTTCGTCTTCGGTAGTCCGCGGCGCCAGCGATTCCACGTCCAGCAGCATCACCATGTCGTCGCCGGCGCTGGCCAGCCCGCTGATGTGTTCGGTGGGCACCTTGCCGCCGAACTCCGGGGTCTGGCCGATCTGTTCGTCCTGCACCACCAGCACGTCGGATACCGCGTCCACCACCAGCCCCATGGAACGCTCCGCCTCGGCCTCGCCATGGCGCACCACGATCACCACCGTCTCCGGGGTGTATTCCGCGGCCGGCATGCCGAAACGCAGGCGCAGGTCGTACACCGGCACGATGTTGCCGCGCAGGTTGATCACGCCACGGAAGTAGTCGGGGGTGTTGGGGACCCGGGTGGTCTCCTCCCAGCCGCGGATCTCCTGCACCGAGAGGATGCCCACCGCATACTGCTCGCCGCCGAGCTGGAAGCTGAGGTACTGGCTGCCCTGGGCATCGCCCTCGTGGTCCTGGCCCAGCAGGCTCAGGTGGTTCTCATCGTCGCTCATGTCTCGTTCCTATGCGGTCATGGCCACCAGGTTGGCTGAGTCGCCTTCGTGGCGGTTGGCCAGGCGCATCACGCCGGGGATGTCCAGGATCAGCGCCACCGAGCCGTCGCCCAGGATGGTGGCGCCGGAGATGCCCTCCACCCGGCCGTAGTTGGCCTCCAGGGACTTGATCACCACCTGCTGCTGCCCCAACAGGTCGTCCACGAACAGTCCGCACTTGTGCCCGCCGGCCTCCACCACCACCACGATGCCGTCGGCGATGTCGGTGGCGCGGGCATCGTCGATGCCGAACACCTCGTGCATGCGCACGATGGGGAGGTATTCGTCGCGCAGGCGGAAGGTCTCGCCCTTGCCGGCCACGTGGCGCAGCATGTCGCGCCGCACCTGGATGGATTCGATGATCGACACCAGGGGCACGATGTAGGTCTCGCTGCCGATGCGGATCGACTGGCCGTCGAGGATCGCCAGGGTGAGCGGCAGACGGATGGTGATGGTGCTGCCGCGTCCCTTCTCGGAGTCGATCTCGATGGCGCCGCCCAGCTCGTTGATGTTGCGACGCACCACGTCCATGCCGACCCCGCGCCCGGAGACGTCGCTCACCTGTTCGGCGGTGGAGAAGCCGGGCTGGAAGATCAGTTCGTAGATCTGCTTGTCGCTGAGATTGTCCTCGGGGCGCACCAGGCCGCGCTCCAGCCCCTTCTCCAGGATGCGGTCGCGGTCCAGTCCCTTGCCGTCGTCGCTAATCTCGATGACGATGTTGCCGCCACGGTGCTCCGCGGAGAGATGCACGGTGCCGGTCTCCGGCTTGCCGGCGGCGATGCGCTCCTCCGGCGATTCGATGCCGTGGTCCACGCTGTTGCGCACCAGGTGCACCAGGGGGTCGCCGATCTTTTCGATCACCGTCTTGTCCACCTCGGTGCTCTCGCCGGTCATCTTCAGCTCGATCTTCTTGCCCAGCTTCTGGCTGAGGTCGTGCACCAGGCGCGGAAAGCGGCTGAAGGTGAAGCTGATCGGCAACATCCGAATCTGCATCACGCTCTCCTGCAGCTCCCGGGTATGGCGCTCCAGTTGCGCCAGCCCCTCGCGCAGGCGCCCCAGCTTCTCCATGCTGAACTCCTCGCCCAGCATGCCGAGCATGGACTGGGTGATGACCAGCTCGCCGACCATGTTGATCAGGGAATCGATCTTGCCGGTGTCCACGCGGATGGAGCTGCTGCCGCCACCGCCCTTGCGGGCCGATTTGGCGCGGCGGTCGCCGCCTTGGCGCCGGTCGGGGGTCTGG
>CAZVIG010000006.1:1775-4024 GCA_964627395.1 uncultured Sedimenticola sp. | reverse complement strand
GCTTGGGCTGTTCCGCCGTCTCGTCGGGCGCCTCGGCCGACTCGGGCGCAGATGCGGAGGCGGCAGCATCGGCGCCTTCCGGCAGCACCGGGATCACCGCGAAGTCGCAGTCGTCCTCCACCCATTCGAAGATCTCGTCGATCTCGCCCTTGTCCACCGGCGCGGAGAGACGAAGCTCCCAGGACAGATAGCTGTCCTCCGGTTCCATCTCCGCCAGCGGCGGCAGGTCGCTGATGTCGCAGACGATCTCGGTGGGCCCCAGGTCGGCCAGCTCGCGCAGGATACGCAGCGGATCGTTGCCGGTGCGCAGCAGATGGGTATGTGGACGGAACACGATGCGCCAGCCCACCGGTTCGGCATCGGCGCCAGGCGCGGCGGGCGCGGTCTCACCTGCT
Source organism: uncultured Sedimenticola sp. (assembly GCA_964627395.1). Classification (GTDB taxonomy): domain Bacteria; phylum Pseudomonadota; class Gammaproteobacteria; order Chromatiales; family Chromatiaceae; genus MONJU. Next base: position 3,629 of record CAZVIG010000006.1, on the reverse strand, counting down.
GGGGCATCGGCGGAGGCCGACTCGCCGGCGAGCATCCGGTCCAGGGCGGCGCGCTGCTCGTCGATGCGTTGCTGGTCGGGCTCGCCCCCCTCCTGCGCGGCAGTGAGCATCTCGCGCAGTACGTCCACCGAGGCGAGCAGGACGTTGATGCCCTCGGTGGTCACCGGGCGACGACCGTCGCGCATCTCGTCCAGCAGGGTCTCCATCACATGGGTGAAGCCCGAGATGTTGTCGAAGCCGAAGGTACCGCTGCCGCCCTTGATGGAGTGGGCGGCGCGAAAGATGGCGTTGATCTCTTCCGGATCGACCTCGCCCGGATCCATGTTCAGCAGGCCGTTCTCCATCACGTCCAGGCCTTCGAAGCTCTCTTCGAAGAAGACCTGATGGAACTGCGCCATGTCGATGCTCATGCGCCTTCCCCCGTTACAGGTGCGTGCCGGTGCGGATTCAACCGATGACCTTGGCCACGGTCTTGAGCAACTGCTCCGGGTTGAAGGGCTTGACGATCCAGCCGGTGGCACCGGCCGCCTTGCCCTGCTGCTTCTTCTCGGCGCTCGACTCGGTGGTCAGCATCAGCAGCGGGGTGAACTTGTAGGCCGGCAGATTGCGCAGCTCGCGGATCAGCGAGATGCCGTCCATGTTGGGCATGTTGACGTCGGTGATCACCAGGTTGACCGGGCGGGTCTTGGCGATGTTGAGGGCCTCGACGCCGTCGGCGGCCTCCACCACGTCGTAGCCTGCGCCCTTGAGGGTGAAGGACACCATCTGGCGCATGGAAGCGGAATCGTCGACAGCCAGAATGCTTGCAGCCATTTTCTTGCTCCTGGATTGAGGGGACAGTGGCCGACACCCACCGATGCCGGGCCTGTAGCGTTCCCCCCTGCTATCGGCGCCCGCGCGGGAACCTTTAACCCAAAATCACACCCCATGAAAAAACCCCGGTCACCTGCAGGTGCCGGGGTTCTTCGGGGCGGCGGGGCCTCAGACGCAGCCGGTGGGCTTGGGCAGGCCGCCGTACTTGGTGATCGGCTTCATGGGGCCGGTCTTCCACATCTTGAACAACTCCTTCTGGTCCTTGCCGATGTACTTGGCGAACTTGCGGATCGGCGGTACCACGCTCTCTTCCTCGTAGTACTCGCGGGCCTTCATGATCTGGTCCCACATCTCGTCCGTGATCTCCACGCCGTCGGCCTCGGCCATGGCGCGCCCGATCTCCGGCGTCCACTTGTTCATGTCCAGCAGGTAGCCGTCACCGTCCCTTTCGGGTATCTCAACGCTCATCTCGTCTCCTTGGGTTCTGGATGGTGTTCTGTATTCGGTGAGGCCATCATACCGGCTCGGGGCGCTAAAAACCCAGAATCTTGCTCAGGTATTCGGGCTTTCTGTCGCAGCGGTGTGAACCGCCAATCATCGCTATGGGAACACAAGGAGGGAAATGGAGCTGGTGACAGGAATCGAACCCGCGACCGGCTGATTACAAAGTATTTTTGCCACGTTTTTGCAGAAATTTGACGCTCTTTGAAATTCTTTGAAACCTGTTGTTTTCGCTTGGCTTTTTCTTTGAAGGCGCGCTAGACTGCTTGCGGTGACTTGAAGCCAGGTGTCTACATAGTGTCTACATTTTACGAAAATCAGCCGGTCAAACTGACCAAGCGGGTGGTCGATCAGGCGCCCATCCCTACCGACCGAGGACAAGCCTTTCTGCGCGACAGCGTGCTGCCCGGCTTCGGCCTGCGCATCACCGCTAAGGGGACAAAGACCTTTATCGTGGAGAAACGCATCGATGGTCGGGTACGGCGCCAGACGCTCGGGCGATATGGCGTGCTCACCGTCGAGCAGGCCCGGCGCGAGGCC
>CAZVIG010000006.1:0-1765 GCA_964627395.1 uncultured Sedimenticola sp. | reverse complement strand
CCCAAAAGTTTCTGGGCCAGGTCGCCATGGGTGTGAACCCGATTGCCGAACGCCAAACAAAAGCCGCCAAAGCCATCACGCTGCGCGAGGTCTTTACCGACTTCCTGGCAGCGCGCAAACAGCTCTCGCCCAACACCATCAAAGATTACACCTACCACCTGGAGAACCACCTGGGCGCCTGGATGGATAAGCCGGTCACCAGCATCACCAAGCACATGGTCGCCCGCCGTCACCGGGAAATCGGCGAGACCGGCGCCAAGGCCCAAGCCAATGCCGTGTTCCGCACCCTCAAGTCAGTGCTCAACTTCGCCAAGCACCACTATGACGACGGCAATGGCCACTCGATCCTCCCCTATAACCCGGTCGAGGTGCTGGGCCATACCCGCGCCTGGTACCGCGTCGAGCGCCGCCGCACCATCATCAAGGTGCACCAGCTGCCGACCTGGTATCGGGCTGTCATGGATCTGAAAGGCCCGGAGAACCCCACCAGCAACCACGTCATTGCCGACCTGCTCCGCCTGCTGCTGTTTACCGGCCTGCGCTCCAGCGAAGCGCGCGAGCTGCGCTGGGAGCACGTTGACCTGCAGGACCGCACCTTGACCATTCCCGATCCCAAGAACCGACACACCTTCGTGCTGCCACTGTCGGACGTGGTGCAGGAAATCCTGGAAGAACGCTGGGCACTGCGGATGAATGCGTACGTCTTTCCGGGACGCGACGGCAAAGGCCACTTGGTCGAGCCCAAGCGCGCCATGGCAAAAGTTGCCGAAGCCAGCAGCATCAGCTTCACCCTGCACGACCTCCGCCGCACCTATGCCACCGTGCTCGATACCATGGATCTGTCACGCACCACCATCAAGCGGCTGCTCAATCACCGCTCCGGCTATGACGTGACCGATGGCTACATCGTCACCGACGTGGAGCGCTTCCGCCAGCCCGTACAGGCCGTGGCGGATTTTCTGAAACAGCATATCGGCATCACCATTCCCGATAATGTCGTCACCTTGACAACGACATCCCGTACATACGAAACCTCCAGTTAATTCCGTACAGAAACCATGCCCCAAACATCGCCCATCCCTCCTGTCATCCCCGTCCCGTACGTACTGAATCTTTGGGAAATTGCCCACCGTTGGCACGGTCTCGCCCCCGATGCCGATCCATCGCGCATTCCACCCCCCGTACAGGACGCGCTGCGGTTCCTGACCGAGAAAGCCTATCGCCACGAACTAGCCTTGTGCGACGAGAACGGCGTCGTCTTCGGCAACGATCAAACCACTGTCGATCTCGAATTCTTCATACCAAGCTGGATGAATGAACCGTTGCGCCTTTGGCCAACGGACCCCGAGGAACGGGAAAAAGCGGCCAGGGACCTTGCACAAAAAGTCGAAGAACAGGCGCCCGCTGGCATTGATGCCGACGAAGCACGCTATGAAGAATGGCGACAGCATTACGAGACGCGAACTCGGCGCCACAATGAAGCGGTAGCGCAGTTCGAGGCCTGTTTCCGCCGCAGCCAGTTCGACCGGGAGTTGCTCACCCAACGCTATACCACACAGACGGCTTTCCGAGCCCTGTTGGAACAAGAGGGCCTCCCTTTTCCAGAATTCTGGAAGACCGAATACGAATTGGCCGAACCTACCGAAATCAAAGACGACGAGCGCAATGAGGACACCCGACCACCACGGGCCAGCCAGATCGACAAGGAGCGGGTCCAGGCCATCGCCCTGACCCTGTGGGACATCGACTCAAACCTGTCCATTAC
>CAZVIG010000005.1:11495-18315 GCA_964627395.1 uncultured Sedimenticola sp. | reverse complement strand
CCACCATCGCCGACTTCATCGCCGGGCGCTATGGCAAGAGCCACCGGGTGGCGGCACTGGTCACCCTGATCGCCCTGGTGGGCACGCTCCCCTACATTTCGCTGCAGATCAAGGCGATCGCCAGCGCCTACGACGCCCTGGGGGGTGGCCCGGGCGGTGCCTCGCTGTTCGGCAACCTGGACACCGCCCTGGTGCTGACCCTGATCCTGGCCGCCTTCGCGGTGCTGTTCGGGGCGCGTACCATCGACGCCTCGGTGCATCACCGGGGCATGATCCATGCCATCGCCTTCGAGTCGATCGTCAAGCTCGCCGCCTTTCTCGCCATCGCGGCGCTGGCGGTGCATCTGCTGCAGCGTCTGGCCGCGCATTCCGAGCAGCTCGACGCGGCCAGGCTGATGCTGTTACCGTTCCACGGTTCCGACCTGAACACCGACTTCCTCACCCGCACCCTGCTGGCGGCCGCCGCCATCCTGTGCCTGCCGCGCCAGTTCCATGTGCTGGTGGTGGAGGGGCGGGGCAACGAGCTGCCCTTTGCGCGCTGGGGATTCCCCCTCTATCTGCTGCTGTTCAGCCTCGCGGTGCTGCCGATCACCGCGGCCGGGCTGCAGCTCTCGGCCTGGGGCGGCAACCCGGACCTGTTCGTGCTCTTCCTGCCGCTGGAGACCGGCCACGAGACCCTGGCCCTGCTCGCCTATCTGGGCGGCTTCTCCGCCGCCACCGGGATGGTGATCGTCTCCACCCTGGCACTCTCCACCATGGTGTCCAACGACCTGATCTTTCCGCTGATGGTGCGGCACGGGCGGCACGCTGAGGGGCAGGGGCTGCACCGGCGCCTGCTGGCGATCCGGCGCCTCACCATCCTGGGGCTGATGCTGCTCGCCTATGGCTACTATCTGGTCGCCGGCAGCGGCAAGTCGCTCTACAGCATCGGCCTGCTCTCCTTCGCCGCCGCCATCCAGTTCCTGCCCGCACTGGTGGGCGGTCTCTACTGGCGGCGCGGCCACCGTCATGGGGTGCTGGCGGGGCTGGGTGCCGGCTTCCTGCTGTGGATCTATCTGCTGTTGCTGCCCTCGCTGGCGGGCGCGGAATGGATACCGGCCAGCTTTCTCAGCGAGGGGCCCTTGGGCATCCGCTGGCTGGCGCCGCGTGCACTGTTCGGCTGGCATTTCGACGACTACCTCACCCACGGCGTCTTCTGGAGCCTGGGGGCCAACCTGCTGCTCTATGTGCTGGTGTCGCTGCGCGCGCGCCATTCCTTCATCGACCGCCTGCAGGCGAGCAGCTATGTGGATCTGCACGAGGCCCCGCCGGGACGGGCCGACCACCGCCTGCGGGTGGCGGACCTGGTGGAGCTGTGCAGCCGCTTCACCGGCGAGGAGCGCACCCGTCAGTTCTTTCTGGAGCAGGGCTGCGATCCGGTGCGTGAACAGGATCAGCGGGTCACCGACGGCCTGCTGCGCCGCGCCCAGCATCTGCTCGCCGGCAGCATCGGCACCGCCAGCGCCGAGCATCTGATCGACACCGCCCTACGCGGCAGCGCCGACCGGGTGGCGGACGACGATCTCTACCGGCTGCTGGACAGCGCCGGTCAGGCGCTGCAGTTCAACCGCGAGATCCTGCAGGTGACCCTGGACCACATCGGCCAGGCGGTGAGCGTGGTGGACGTGGATTTGCGCCTGCTCGCCTGGAACCGGCTGTATGGCGAGCTGTTCGACTTCCCGCCCGACTTTCTGTACGTCGGCAAGCCCATCGAGGAGGTGATCCGCTACAACGTCAGCCGCGGCCTGGGGCCGGCCTTCAGCGGCCGCCTCGAGGACGAGGTGCGCAAGCGCCTGCACTACCTGCGTCACGGCCGGCCCTACACCTTCGTGCGCGAATGGCCGGACGGCCGGGTGATCCAGACCCAGGGGGCGCGCCTGCCGGACGGCGGCTTCATCACCACCTTCACCGACATCACCGCCATCAAGGCGGCGGAGCGGGAGCTGGCGCTGGCCAACGAGCGTCTGGAGAGCAAGGTCGCCGAGCGCACCCGTCGCCTCTCGGAGCTGAACGCGCGCCTGGAGGAGGCGACCCGCAGCAAGTCGCGCTTCCTGGCCGCCGCCAGTCACGACCTGACCCAGCCGCTGGGCGCCTCCAAGCTCTATCTGGGCGCCCTGTACGAGGATCTCGCCGGCGACGAGCGTCAGGTGCTGGCGCGCAACGCCCTGGCGGCGCTCTCCTCCGCGGAGTCGCTGCTGCGCGCTCTGCTGGACATCTCCAAGCTGGACGCCGGGGCGATGCAGCCGGAGATCGGGCCGGTCGCCATCCAGCCGCTGTTCGACGCCCTGTACAACGAGTTCTCGGTGATGGCGCGCCAGAAGGGACTGAACCTGCGCATCCACAAGAGCGAATGCGGCACCCTCAGCGACCGCAACCTGCTGCGCAGCATCCTCCAGAACTTCCTGTCCAACGCCATCCGCTACACCGACCGCGGCACCGTGCTGGTGGTGTGCCGGCGCGCCGGACCGGACGCGATCCGCATCGAGGTGCGCGACTCCGGACGCGGCATCCCAGCCGACAAGCTGGAGGCGATCTTCCGCGAGTTCCAGCAGCTCGACCACAACACCGAGGGAGTGGGGCTGGGCCTGGCGATCTGCGAGCGCATGGCGGAGCTGCTGGGGCACCGCCTGCAGGTGCGCTCGCGCGAGGGGGTGGGCAGCACCTTCAGCGTCATCGTGCCGCGGGTCCAGGTGCGCGAGGCGCCGCCCTCCCGGGTGGACGGCCGCAGCTTCAAGACCCGCTGGCTGGCGGGGCGTCGCGTGCTGTGCGTGGACGACGACCCCGAGATCCTGGCCGCCACCCGCACCGTGCTGGAGCGCTGGGGCGGCGAGGTGCGCTGCGTGGACAATGCCGACGACTGCCTCGCCCTCGCAGGCGAGGGGCCGGGCTTTGACATCGTGCTGATGGACTATCGCCTGCAGGAGGGCGCCAGCGGCCTGGACCTGCTGCGCCACCTGAGGGCGCAGCAGGGCGACGACTTCCTGGGGGTGCTGGTCACCGCCGAGCAGGACCCGGCGGTGCAGCGCGCGGCACGCGAGTCGGGCTTCCAGTTCCTCGCCAAGCCGGTGGAGCCGGCCAAGCTGCGCTCGGTGCTGCATGCGGCGATGCTAGAGCGGGAGCGGCAGGCAGGGGTGCTGCGCCGCGCCGACGGCGAGGCGCTGGCAGGCCGCTGAGGTGTCCTCGAGGTTGTCTCGGTCATCGATCCAGTAAGGCCGGCCGGGATTTCTCTGGGAGCGCCGGCGTTCCGCCGGCCGAGCCGCCAGGATGGCGGCGCTCCCGGATCGGGTATCCGGCTTGGGGGCTACTCGGCGAAGCCGCTGTCGGGCAGGTCCAGGTCGCGGGTGGCGAGCACCGCCTGGGTGCGGTTCTTCACCTTCAGCTTGCGGAAGATCTCGGTGAGATGGGCCTTGATGGTGGCCTCGGTCACCGACATCCGTGCGGCCATCTCCTTGCTGGGCATGCCGTCGCGCAACAGGGCCAGCACCCGCAGTTGCGCGGGGGTGAGGGACTCCAGCAGGGCGCGCGTGTCCAGCGGCGGCTCCTCGTCCAGCCGTTCCAGTTCCGGAAACCAGATGTCCCCCTCCAGCACCGCCTGGATCGCCTCGGCCATGCGTTCCATGTCCAGGCTCTTGGGCACGAAGCCGCTGGCCCCGCACTGCATCGCCATCTGCACCACCTTGGGGTCGTCGTAGGCGCTGATGATCAGGATCGGCAGCGAGGGGTAGTGCTTCTTGAGCAGCAGCAGGCCGTCCAGGCCGCGGGTGTCGTCCAGCTTCAGGTCGAGCAGCACCAGGCTGGGCAGGGGACCCGCCTCCAGGGTCTGGGCGAGCCGCTCGAACCGTTCCACCTGGGTGACCCGCACCCCCGGCAGGGTGCGCGCCAGCAGATGGGTCACCGCGTCCCGGAACAGGGGGTGATCGTCGGCCACGATGATGTGCGTATTCATGTTCCCTGGCGGTCTCGTGCATGGGTCGGGCTGCCTGGCGGGATTATGCTTCCCGCCGCGGCCCCGGGGTATTCGACTAAAGTCTAATTGTTTGGCAATCCGCGTGTTGCCATAGTCGCGGCGTGAACCGTGAGGGTCCTGGACATCCTCGTGTCATCGGTCTTCATTCCGTCCTTTCCAGGACAACGACCCGCCACCTGTCGGGTGGCCAAACCGGGAGGATCAAACAACATGTCCGAAGACGACAAGAAATTCGCAACCCTGTCCCGCCGGGGCTTTCTCAAGGCGTCCATCGCCACCGCGGCGGTGACCGCTGCACCCACCATCCTGATTCGCAACGCCCATGCCTTCGTCAACGAACCGAAGGGCGCCACCGTGACCCTGGGCTTCAACGTGCCGCAGACCGGTCCCTATGCGGACGAGGGCGCGGACGAGCTGCGCGCCTTCAAGCTGGCGGTCAAACACCTCAACGGCGAGGGCGACGGCGGCATGCTCAACACCATGAAGCCGCTCAGCCTGAAGGGCAACGGCATCCTGGGCAAGAAGGTGGCCTACGTCACCGGCGACACCCAGACCAAGTCCGACGCGGCACGCGCCTCGGCCAAGCGCATGATCGAGAAGGACGGCGCCCTGATGATTTCGGGCGGTTCCTCCTCCGGCGTCGCCATCGCGGTGCAGTCGCTGTGCCAGGAGGCGGGCGTGATCTTCATGGCCGGCCTGACCCACTCCAACGACACCACCGGCAAGGACAAGCGCAAGCACGGCTTCCGTCACTTCTTCAACGCCTACATGTCCGGCCAGGCGCTGGCGCCGGTGCTGGCAGAGGAATACGGCAAGGACCGCAAGGCCTATCACCTGACCGCCGACTACACCTGGGGCTGGACCCAGGAGGAGTCCATCAAGAACGCCACCGAGGCGCTGGGCTGGAAAACGGTGGCCACGGTGCGTACCCCGCTGGGTGCGGGCGACTTCTCGCAGTACATCACCCCGGTGCTCAACTCCGGTGCCGACGTGCTGATCCTGAACCACTACGGCAAGGACATGGTGAACTCGCTGACCCAGGCGGTGCAGTTCGGCCTGCGCGACAAGATGGTCAACGGCAAGAAGTTCGAGATCGTGGTGCCGCTGTTCTCGCGCCTGATGGCGCAGGGCGCCGGCGATGCCATCAAGGGCATCCTGGGCACCACCAACTGGCACTGGTCGCTGGACAACGCCGGCACCAAGGCCTTCGTCAAGTCCTTCGGCGCCGAGTATGGCTTCCCGCCCTCGCAGGCGGCGCATACCTGCTATGTGCAGACTCTGTTGTACGCCAACGCCTGTGAGATGGCCGGCACCTTCAACCCCTGCGGCGTGATCGAGGCGCTGGAAGGCTTCAAGTTCGACGGCATGGGCAACGGGCCCACCGAGTACCGCGCGGCCGACCACCAGTGCTTCAAGGACGTGCTGGTGGTGCGCGGCAAGGAGAAGCCCAGCTCGCAGTTCGACCTGCTGGAGGTGGCCAAGGTGGTGCCGCGATCCCAGGTGGAGTACGACCCGTCGATCTTCGGCGGCGAACTGGGCAAGTGCAACGCCTGATCCCCTGACCGGAACCGGCCGTCCCGACCGGGGCGGCCGGTTTCTGCGTCATCGGTCGAATGAATTTCCGGAACGGGCCGCAGGGCCCGTTCCGACACCAGCGGAGAAGGTCCGCCCATGGAAGCGATACTGCTGCAGATCCTCAACGGCCTCGACAAGGGCGGGGCCTACGCCCTGATCGCCCTCGGTCTGAGCCTCGTGTTCGGCACCCTGGGAGTGGTGAACTTCGCGCATGGCGCCCTGTTCATGCTGGGCGCCTTCGTGGCGGTGGCGGTGCAGAACCTGCTGACCATCTCGATGCGGGTGCGCGATCCCAGCATCACCTTCTTCGAGGCCTACAAGGAGACCCCGTACCTGGAGGTCTGGTGGGGCGACGTGGGCCGCACCATCATCGACTTCGCGGTACCGATATCGGTGCTGGTGGCGATTCCGGTGATGCTGTTGATCGGCATCGCCATGGAGCGCGGCCTGGTGCGCCATTTCTACAAGCGCGACCATGCCGACCAGATCCTGGTCACCTTCGGCCTGGCGATCGTGCTGCAGGAGATCGTCAAGGCCTGGTTCGGCGCCAATCCCATCCCGGTCTCGGCGCCGGAGGCGGTGGCCACCAGCGTGGACATCGGCCGTTTCTTCGGACTCGAGGGGATCACCTACCCCTGGTGGCGTCTGATCTACCTGCTGTTTTCGTTGGTGGTGATCGGCGGGGTGTTCGCCTTCCTGCATCTCACCACCTTCGGCATGGTGGTGCGCGCCGGCATGCACGACCGCGAGATGGTGGGACTGCTGGGCATCAACATCCAGAAGCGCTTCACCATCGTGTTCGGCCTGGCCGCGGTGGTGGCCGGGCTGGCGGGGGTGATGTACACCCCGATTCTGTCGCCCGACTATCACATGGGGATGGAGTTCCTGGTGCTCTCCTTCGTGGTGGTGGTCGTCGGCGGTATGGGCTCGCTGCCCGGCGCGGTGGCGGCCGGCTTCCTTCTGGGGATACTCCAGTCGGCCTTTTCCATGAACGAGATCAAGTCGATCCTGCCGGGCATCGACCAGATCATCATCTACCTGGTGGCGGTCATCATTCTCCTGGTCAGGCCGCGCGGCCTGATGGGCAAGGACTGAGGCAAGAGGCATGCAGAACCGAACCATCATCGCATCCACCTCGGGGCGCGACTATCTGCTGCTGGCGGTGTTCTCGGCGGTGGTGCTCAGCGCGCCCCTGTGGGCCGGCTTCATCGGCGCCGGCTACCCGGACCTGCTGCAGAA
>CAZVIG010000005.1:1268-11485 GCA_964627395.1 uncultured Sedimenticola sp. | reverse complement strand
GGCTACAACCTGCTGTTCGGGCTCACCGGTTATCTGTCGTTCGGCCATGCGGCCTTCCTGGGTGTGGGCTCCTACGCCACCGTCTGGTCGTTCAAGCTGCTGTCGATGAACGTGATCCCTGCGGTGCTGCTGTCGCTACTGATCTCGGCGGTGTTCGCGGTGATCATCGGCTTTCTGAGCCTGCGCCGTACGGGGATCTATTTCTCCATCCTGACCCTGGCCTTCGCCCAGATGTCCTACAACATGGCCTATTCGGTGCTCACCCCCATCACCAACGGCGAGACCGGCCTGCGCGTGCTGCGCGACGATCCGCGGGTGATCGACGGGCTGTTCGGCATCCAGGTAGAGGGCTCGCCGCTGGCGGATCTGTTCGGCATCACCCTCACCGGCTACAACGGCTTTTACTTCTGCGCGGTGTTGCTGATTCTGGGGTTCTGGGTGGCGCTGCGTATCTTCCGCTCGCCCTATGGCATGAAGCTGGTGGCGATCAAGAGCAACCAGACCCGGATGGAGTACACCGGCTTCAATCCGCGGCCCTACCTGCTCAGCGTGTTCGTGATCTCCGGTATCTATGCCGGTCTGGCCGGTTCGCTGATGGCGATCGTCGATCCGCTGGCCGGCGCCGAGCGCATGCAGTGGACCGCCTCGGGCGAGGTGGTGCTCATGACCATCCTCGGCGGGGTGGGCACCCTGCTGGGGCCGGTGTTGGGCGCGGCCACCATCAAGTATTTCGAGAACATCTTCTCCGCGGTCAACGAGCAGACCCTGCACCAGGTGTTCGACTTCCTGCCGGACTGGCTGGCCAACATCATGGTGACCATCACCTCGCCCTTCGTGGGTGACGGCTGGCACCTGACCCTGGGGGTGCTGTTCATGGCGATCATCATCTTCCTGCCCGGCGGCATGGTGGAGGGCTTCCGCCGCATTCAGCGGCTGTTCCGGCGGCGTCAGCCGGTGGTGCTGGAGGAGGGCGCCCGATGAGCGAGTCGCGCAACATCGTCCTCGAGATCAAGGGGGTCAACAAGGCCTTCGGCGGCCTGCAGGCGCTGTCCAACATCGACCTCGCCATCGAGGAGGGCAAGACCCACGCCATCATCGGGCCCAACGGAGCAGGCAAGTCCACCCTGCTCAACACCTGCATCGGGCTGCTGAAGCCCGACAGCGGGACCATCCGCTTCCTGGACACCGACCTGACCCAGGGCAACCTCGAGCCGCACGACATCAATCAGCTCGGCATCTCGCGGGTGTTCCAGACGCCGGCGATCTTCCCAGACCTGTCGATCCTGCAGAACGTGATGCTGCCCGCTTTCGCGCATAAGGAGGGCACCTTCCGCTTCAATCCTTTCGAAACCCTGCGCGACGAGCGCGACATCGAGCAGGAGGCGATGGCGCTGCTGGAGGACCTGGGCATGGCGGATGCGGCCCACCACCATGCGGGCAGCCTGTCGCGCGGCAACAAGCGTCGCCTGGAGCTGGCGATGTGCCTGATCCAGCACCCCAAGCTGCTGCTGCTGGACGAGCCCACCGCCGGCATGGCGCGGCACGACACCAACCGCACCATCGAGCTGCTGAAGCAGATCAAGGCCCGGGGCATGACCAAGGTGATCATCGAACACGATATGCACGTGGTGTTCAGCCTCGCCGACCGCATCAGCGTGCTGGCCCAGGGTGCGATCATCGCCGAGGGCACGCCGGACGAGATCAAGGGTCATCCGAAGGTGCGCGAGGCCTACCTGGGGAGTGCAGAGCTATGAGTTTCACCACCAAGCGGGTACCCAAGAGCCCGCCGATCAAGGCCAAGGGCCCCTCGCCCGCCTTCTTCTCCGCCTGGGAGCTGCACGCCTACTATGGCGAGAGCTACATCGTGCAGGGGGTGAGCTTCGACATCCGCGAGGGCGAGATCCTGGCCCTGCTGGGACGCAACGGCGCCGGCAAGACCTCCACCCTGCGCACCATCGCGCGCGTGGACACGCCCGAGATGAAGCACGGGGAGATCTGGCTGGACCACCAGCCGATCCACGAGATGGCCTGCTGGCAGGCGGCGCGCGCCGGCATCCAACTGGTGCCCGAGGATCGGCGCATTATCCCCGGCATGACGGTGGAGGAATCGCTCGACCTGGCGCAGATCGCGCCACGGCACGGCTGGAGCAAGGAGCGGATCTACGAGCACTTCCCGCGCCTGGCGGAGCGCCGCACCCAGGAGGCGGTCACCCTCTCCGGCGGCGAGCAGCAGATGCTGGCGGTGGCCCGCGCCCTGGCGCGCGACGTCAAGCTGCTGCTGCTGGACGAGCCCTACGAGGGACTGGCTCCGGTCATCGTGCAGGAGATAGAGCGCATCCTGGAGGGCATCCGCGAGCTGGGCATCACCACCGTCATCGTGGAGCAGAACGCTATCGCGGCGCTCAACCTCGCCGACCGCGCGGTGATCCTGGACATGGGCAATGTGGTCTTCGACGGCACCGCCCAGGAGGTGCTGGACAACCACGAGCTGCGCGAGGAGTACCTCGCGATCTGAGTGTCACCGTGCCGGAAAACGCAAATGACGGGATGGCGGGGGTGCCACCCTTGACCAGGAAAGATCCATCAAATGAAGCGGTCTCACCCCGCCGAGCACCTCGCTAAGACGGTAAAACTACCAACTGAGGTGACGTATGACGACCGAGAGAAAGCCATACCGGTTTACGCCGGGATCCAAGAAAGATGCAGTGGCTTGGGTCCCTGAGCAGGGATATTCCATCCTTATGGCAGCCCGGGCTGTGGACACCAGCGAAAACAACCTAAAAGGCTATCGGGCGAGATTGGGTACGGACGACAGGCCAGCTCCAGGCTACGTCATACAGATGGCATAGGCGGGTAGACCAAAGGAGGCGCTCGGTTGCCTGAGGTTGCTGACGCCGCGGCCATGTTGCCTGTCTCGGTTGCGGACGCAGGTGCCGGGAACGGCGATTTGGGGGCCGGCGCCCGGTTTGGATAAAACCGGATGAGAGTCGATGGTGGTATACAGGCCGAGTGGCTGCCGGCTGCCCGCCTCGATGGCACCAACAGCCATTTGCATGCTCTGAGTGCGAGTGCGCATCTCTATGACATCACCCATATTGGCGGCTATTCCCTCGGTCGAACGGGTAGTTGACAGTTTTCCACTCGAGTTTATGAAGAGTTGTTTTTCCGAAGTGCTCTGCCGAAACGGGCGGGCTTAGAGTGCATCGAAATCAAGCCAGGTGGCCGGCAGCGGCGAGTGGGGCAATCCAGTAGTGGATGCCGCTGCCCGAGAACGACTCCTTGAAGCCTGACAGGACCCGTTCGAGGTTTTCGGGCGACAGGTGAACCTGGACGAGCACCTGCTTCTGATACCCGGCCACCCGCTCGGCTGGGGTCATCACATGCTCAGCGCCTCCGTAGCCATTGATCGGTTGACTGGTGAAGCCGCTGATCTGCGGCTGTTCCAGCAGCCATTCCACCGCCGTATCGGCCAGAGTTGGGGGAATGACCAGCGAGAGCAGAAGCTGGGGTGTGTCGGGCGTGGGTTCTTCCATGCTCATTTCTCCGCAGGAAAGCCAAAACGGCGATAGAGGATAGGCAGCAAGATCAGGGTCAAGAGGGTGGAAGAGATCAGCCCGCCGATCACCACGATGGCAAGGGGGCGCTGGATCTCGGAGCCCGGACCACTGGCGAACAGCAGGGGAACCAGGCCGAAGGCTGCGATGGATGCAGTCATCAGCACTGGCCGCAGCCTGCGCATCGCTCCTTCCATAACGGTGTCTGTCAGAGATTTGCCTGTGGCATGGAGTTGGTTGAAATAGGTCACCATCACCACCCCATTGAGCACTGCGATGCCCAGCAGAGCGATGAAACCCACCGAGGCGGGCACCGACAGATATTCGCTGGTGACCCACAAGCCGACGATCCCGCCGATCATGGCAAAGGGTATGTTGGACAGCACCAGGATGGCCTGGCGAGCGGAGCGGAAGGTCGAGAAGAGGATCAGAAAGATGAGCCCCAGGGCGATGGGCACTACGATGCCCAGGCGTTTGGCGGCCCGCTCCTGGTTCTCGAATTCGCCGCCCCATTCCAGATAGAACCCTGCAGGCAGTTTGACCTGATCGGTCACCTGCCGTTTTGCCTCCTCTACGAAACCCACCAGGTCACGTCCGGAGACGTTAGCGATGACCACCGCCATGCGGTTACCCTTCTCTCGCTGGACCGATACCGGTCCTTCCACGCGCTCCATCTTCACCAGGCTGGAGAGTGCCACCTGGCGGCCATCCGGAAGCGACAGGTGCAGGCCGGCGAAGGTGGCGGGTGAGTCGCGCAGGTCCGCCCGGCCCTTGATCACCAGGGGCACACGCCGCGTTCCCTGGTAGATGGTGCCGAGACGCAGCCCCTCGACCTGCGCACGCAGGGTGTCTTCCAGGGCGTCCACGTCCAGACCGAGACGACCTGCCGCCAGTCGGTCCACCACCAATCTGAAGTATTGGGCGCCCTCGTTGCGTGGGGTATACACATCGGTAGCGCCCGAGATGCCCTGGATTACCCTTACGATGGCCTCCGCGGTGCGGTTGAGTGCCTCGGTATCCTCGCCGAAGATCTTGATCGCCAGGTCGCCTCGCACGCCTGTGAGCATCTCGGAGACACGCATCTCGATGGGCTGGGTGAAGGCATAGTTCACGCCGGGGAAGTCCGTCAGCACGCCCCGGATCTTATCTTTCAGTCCCTCCTTGTCGGGAACCGTCCATTCTTCTTGAGGCCTGAGTACCAGGAAACTATCCGTTTCATTGAGTCCCATGGGATCCAGGCCCAGTTCATCTGACCCGGTGCGGGCGATCACCGATGTCACCTCGGGCACGCGCTTGAGCAGTTCCCGCTGGAAAGCCATGTCGATCGCCAGCGATTGTTTCAGGTTGATGGAAGGCAGTTTCTCCAGTTGCACGATGAGATCGCCTTCGTCCATCGTGGGCATGAAGGTCTTGCCCACCTGGGTGTACAGGAAGCCAGCGCCGCCGAGCAACAGCAGGGCTGCGACCACCACCAGCCTCACATGCTTCAGGCACCATGCCAGCGCTGGCTCATAGAGGCGTTGCAACAGCCGCACCAGCAGTGGTTCCCGATGGGATACCTTGCGCAAGAGAAAGGAGGCAAGCACCGGAATCACCGTCAGCGAGAGCAGCAGCGACCCGATCAGCGCGAAGACGATGGTAAGTGCCACAGGGATGAACAGCTTGCCTTCCAGGCCCTCCAGGGTGAGTAGCGGCAGGAAGACGATGGCAATGATGAGAATGCCCGAGGTCATGGGAAGTGCCACCTCCCTCGCTGCACGATAGATGATGTGCAGGCGTGGCAGACGTCCCTGGCCCTTGTGCGCCAGATGGGTGACGATGTTCTCCACCATGACCACAGCCGCATCCACCAACATGCCGATGGCGATCGCCAGTCCGCCCAGGGACATGAGATTGGCCGACATCTCGAACTGCCGCATGAGGATGAAGGTGATCAGCGCGGCGAGAGGGAGTACCAGTGCCACCGTCACGGCGGCGCGCAGATTGGCGAGGAAGAGAAGCAGCAGCAGGATCACCAGAACGATGGCTTCCGCCAGTGCCCTGGTGACGGTGCCCACTGCACGGGAGACCAATTTGCCGCGGTCGTAGAAGACATTGATTTTCACTCCCTTCGGCAGTCCGGGAGCCAGCTCGGCGAGTTTGGCGCGTACTCCCTCTACCAGTTCCCGGGCGTTGGCGCCACGCAGCCCCAGCACCAACCCCTCGACGGCTTCGCCCCGGCCGTCCTTGGTCACGGCTCCGTAGCGGGTGAGAGCGCCCATCCGGACTTCCGCCACGTCGGCGACGCGCACCGGTTGTATGGGGTCGGGTCGCACCACGATGTCGCGCACGTCTTCGAGCCTTTCGATGGCGCCCTCGGTACGTACGATGAGCACTTCCTCCCCATCGTTGAGACGACCCGCGCCGTCGTTGCGGTTGTTCTTTTGCAGGGCGTCGCGCAGCGCCTCCAGGGAGATGCCCCGGGCGGTCATGCGGGCGTTGTCGGGTACCACCTCGAAGGTGCGCACCAGGCCGCCCAGGGCATTGACATCCGCCACGCCCGGCACGGTCCGCAAGGCGGGACGGATCACCCAGTCGAGCAGGTCGCGGCGTTCCTTGAGGCTCAGGTCGCCGCCCTCCACCGAGAACATGAACATCTCGCCCAACGGGGTGGTGAGTGGTGCGATGCCGCCCTGGATGTCGTTCGGCAGATCGCCCCAGATGCCGGTCAGGCGCTCGGAGACCTGTTGTCTGGCCCAGTAGACATCGGTGCCTTCCTCGAAGTCTACCGTGATGTCGGCCAGCGCATACTTGGTGATGGAGCGCAGCATGTTCATTCGGGGGATGCCGAGCATCTCCACCTCCACCGGAGCAGTGATGCGGGATTCCACCTCCTCGGGCGTCATGCCAGGCGCCTTGATGACGATCTTCACCTGGGTGGTGGAGACATCGGGAAAGGCGTCGATAGGCGTCTTCTGGAAGGCGAGCCAGCCTCCTCCAGCGAGCAGGAGAGCGGCGAGCAGCATCAAGAGCCGCTGGGTGAGGGCGAACTGGATGATCCGCGCCAGCATCAGGGTTGCTCCTCCAGCCAGGTGGCTTTAAGCGCGGCGGTGCCACTCACCGCTACCCGGTCATCGGGGGAGAGCGACGCCTCCACCACCAGCGCCTCCGGTTCTTCTGCGATCACCCGCACCCGTACTGGCTCGAACCCCCCCTTGCGGGCTACCAGGATCCAGTCGTTGCCATCCACTCGCAGTAGCGCCTGCCGAGGCACCCGCCAGGCGGCAGCTCCACTGGCCTTTGCCAAGCGGACCTCCACGAACTGGCCGGGACGCAGCCTGCCCTGGGGTTCAGGGATCTCTGCCCGCACCAGCACCGTCTGACTCTGACCCTGAATCCGGCTGCCGATGGTGACGATGCGCCCTTCCAGGCCGGTCTTGTCGATCTCGACACGTGTTCCGCGCTCGATACCCTGGAGTTTCTCCAGCGGTACCTGGACCTCCAGCCAGAGCGGCGCCAGCCGACCGATCCGGTAGAGGGGCGTGGCGATCTCCACCCGCTGGCCAGGCACTGCGAGCTGTTCCAGCACCACCCCGTCCATGGGCGAGCGGACTTCGATGGTGGAGGACAACTTGTGGGTCTTGTCCAGGGTGCGCAGTGCCGTTTCCGACATGCCGGCCAGTTTCAGTGCCTGTCGCCGCTGCTCGACTTCGGTGCGGGCCTGGGTGTAGCGGGCGCGGGTCTCCAGATAGCGACGTTCGGCGATGATACCTTCGGATTTCAATTGACGATCCCGCTCCAGCGCGGCCCGGGCGAGATTCAGACGGCTCCGTGCCTCCAGGTAGAGTCGCTGTGCCTCCACCAGCTTCGGGCTTTGGATGTAGGCCAGTGGCATACCTTGTTTTACGGCATCGCCCTCGGCGACCTCCAGTCGGGTGAGCAGGCCATCCTGAGGCGCGCTGATGACCATGAGCTGTGCATTGGGTACGCGCACCTGGGCAGGGAAGGGGGCACCCCAGACGCTGTGCGCGGGTTGTACCGGCGCGGTCTGGATTCCCAGTGTCGCCAGTTGTTCCGGTGCGATCTTGATGAACTCAGCGGCGTGGGCGACGGAGGCCAGTACGATCGTCAGGATCAGTGGAATCGTTCTCATCGGGCGATGGCTCCTAACAAGTGGTTCTTGCGGGCGGCAGCATGGTGTTTGTCCAGCTCACGCAGTTTCCGGTCACGGGAGGCCTGGTTGAATTCCCTGCGGGCGAGCAGCATCTGGTAGAGATTCATTTCCCCAAGTTCGAACGCCCGCTTGGCGAGCTTCATGCGATTTTGTGCATATATGTACTTGCGCTGTGCCAGTTCGAACTGCCGCTCGGCAATGGCCAGCGTTTCCGCTGCTTGAGCAATCTGCAGCTGAAGCTGGCGACGGGCCAGCGACAGCTCCGCTTCCATTCGCACTCGCTCCGCCTCTGCTTCGGCGATAGCGATTGCCGCAGGGGTACGGGTGCCCAGGGGCAGGCTCACCTCGAGGCCCAGCGAGTCGGTGTAGGCGTCCAGCCGGCTGCCACGGTCCCGCTTGGCGACCAGCGACAACACCGGTGCAGCACGGCGCTGCACGCGCGCCTCGCGGACCCGTGCCTGGGCTGTCTCCAGTTGCGCTTGCAATGCCAGCAGCCGCGGATGGCGTTCCAGAGGCAGAGGGGCAGAGAAGGTGGCGGCAAAAGTGTTCAGGTCGGTGGGCAACGTCTCGCGGCCAGTGTAGTTACGCCAGGCGATACGAGCCTGTGACTCGCGACTCACCGCCGCCTGGTAGGTCGACTCGGCGTCCAGTTGCTCCTGCTGCGCCAGCAGCAGGTCGTTGCGACTCAGTTCGCCCACCCGGTGGCGGTGCGCGATGTCGCGCGCCAGTGCCTGGGAGGCCTTCCACTGCTTCATCGCCTCTTCTCGGTCGATTTCAGCGATGCGCAGCTTCCAGGCGAGGTCCAGGACCTCGCCGGTCACCTGCCACCACAACCGCGATCGCTCTTCCTCTGCCAGCCGACCCAGGGTATCGGCCAGGGCCGCCTTGGATCGGCGGTGGGATGGGAGCTGGACAGGCGCCGACAGCCCGGCTGTATATTCTTCATAACCGAAATCCGTACCCAGTCTGTCGCCGGTGATCGAAAGCGTAAGTTCCGGGTCTCCGCCAAGCAGCGCGTCCGCCTGGCGGCGATAACCCGATTCGAGTTTGCGGTGCGCTTTCTCCAGTGCGACCTTGGGGTGGCGCTCGAGGGCACTCTGGACGACTTCTGCCAGGTTCTCTGCGCTGGCCCCGGTCGTCATCAGGGGCAATGCCAACAACGCCGCCAAGGCGATCAGTTTGTTCGTGACCAATGGCATACACTCCTGGGTGGGTGATTTCTGGGATTGGGTCGCGAAGTGTAGGTGATGGACCTGAAATCAAGATGAATCCGGCGACGCAGGTCCTTTCAGCTTGAATTCATCCGTATGTGGATAAACTGAACAATTGTTGACTGAACTCCGGAGCCAGTCGATCGTGTACCGCCTGCCTGTCTATACGGCCCTTTTCGTCGCCCTGTTGCTGGGGGCGGCGGCCGTGTGGATGGGAGACCAGGCCTGGGATCGCTATCAAAAGGGCAGTCCCCAAGAGGTCAGACTTGCGAGCGAGGGGGCGCAGAAGGAACCCGGCAGCCTGCCGTTGCAAGAATTACTGCAACGACTTTCCTTGCCGGAAAGCAGCCGCCTGTTGGAGATCGAGGTGGTGCAACACAATGGTGTTGCGTTGTACGAGATCGACCTGGTGACTCCAGAAGGGGCCGTGAAGGAACTGCTGGTGGATCCACGAAGTGGCCACGTGATGAAGGGAAGGGAATTGGACGAGAAGGGAGAGTAATTCGGAAATGCGGTTGCTGCTGATAGAAGACCATGCCGAACTCCTCCAATCGTTGAGCACGGAGCTGCGTGGCGCAGGGTACGCGGTGGACGTGGCTACCGATGGACATCAAGCGCTCTATCTGGGTGAGACCGAGACCTATGACGTCGCGGTACTCGATCTGGGCCTGCCCCTCATGGATGGGCTGGAGGTGCTGTCCCGCTGGCGGGCAGCGGGCAGGGATCTGCCGGTACTCATTCTCACCGCCCGGGACAGCTGGATGGAAAAAGTGAAAGGGCTCAAGGCAGGTGCGGACGACTATCTCGCCAAGCCGTTTCATACCGAAGAGCTTCTGGCGAGACTGCAGGCGCTGCTGCGGCGGCAGCACGGGCGGTTGCAGCGGGAATTGCGTGTGAACGATCTGGTGCTTGACGAGGAACATCAGCGGATCCAGTTCGACCAAGGGGGGGCGGTGGATCTCACCGGCACCGAATTCCGCTTGCTTCGCTATTTCATGATGAATCCCGGGAAGCCCCTTTCCAAGACCCGCCTCATCGAGCATGTCTACGACCAGGACTTCGACCGGGACAGCAACCTCATCGAGGTCTATGTGCGCCGACTGCGGGAAAAGATTGGCCGGGATCGCATCGAAACCCGACGGGGGCAGGGCTATGTCTTCCGCGGCTGAAGGGCGGCCCGCTTCACTGGAGCGTATGCTGCGGCGCCTTCTTGCCGGGCTTCTGTTCGTTACGTTGTTGACCTTGCTGGCCATTGGCGCATGGATCGGCCGCGAGAGCGCCATCCAGTTCGGGCTGTCG
>CAZVIG010000005.1:0-1258 GCA_964627395.1 uncultured Sedimenticola sp. | reverse complement strand
CTTTCGCGTCTGCATCACGACGCCGAGGCCATAATCAACAAATTGGATATCCAGGATCGCCGGATCCGGGGCAGCCTTTCTCCCATTTATCGTCAACCGCTGTCTGGACATTACTACCTGGTGGAATTCGACGATGGCGAGCGGCTTCGGTCCCGTTCCCTGTGGGACGAATCGCTCGATGTAGCGGATGTCGCCGGCAGCACGCCGAGATATTGGCTGGTCCCCGGTCCTGGAAAACAGCAACTGTTGGTGTGGAAGCGGCGTTTCGAAAAGGATGGCACCCGGTTCACCATCGCCATCGCTGAAGACGTCGCGCCCCTGCTTTCCTCGGTCTGGCGTTTCGTCTGGATCGGCGTGATCGCATCCGTCGCCGCCATCGTATTGATGCTGTTGACACAGCAATGGTTCATACGACGTGCCTTCCAGCGTTTCGACCTCATTCGTGAACAGGTGCGGGCCATCCGGCAGGGGCGCCGTGAGCGTGTGGATGATTCGGTTCCCGCCGAGGTACTCCCCCTGGTGGAGGAGCTGAATCAGCTGCTGGTGGCCTGGCGGCAACATCAGGAGCGCTCCCGCAATGCGGTGGGCAATCTGGCACATGCGCTCAAGACGCCACTTCAGCTCATTCTCTCGAACGCAGAAAGGGCGGCGTGTCCCATGCTCAAGGAGCAGGCACATGAGATGCAGCGCCTTGTCGAACGGGAACTCAAACGGGCGCGTCTCACCGGAAAGGCTGCCGTCGGGCAGCATTTCTCGCCGGAAGAAGACATCCAATCGCTGGCGGAAACCATGAGTCGTCTCTATGACGACAAGGGCCTGAGTATCGAAACCCATATCCAGGGACCACGGCTCCTGCGGTTCGATCAGAGCGACTTCATGGAGCTGACGGGGAACCTGATGGACAACGCGGCCAAGTGGGCAAGGTCCAGGGTGGAACTGGATTTCTTCGCGGATGCCGAGCATTTGCGGCTCACCATAGAAGATGATGGCCCGGGCGTAGAAAAACACAAATGCCAGGAGCTGCTGGAGCGGGGCAATCGTGCAGACGAACATCGTCCTGGTCACGGTCTGGGCCTGGCGATAGTGAACGAGATCGTGGATCTCTATGGCGGAAGGATTCAGTTGGACCGCTCCAGCCGACTCGGGGGCTTGCGGGTAGTGGTGGAGTTTTCGCTCCGCTAACGGACAAAGCTACCCAATGGAGATAACGCCCGATCAAAACCACTGTCGGGAGATCAGGCCGCGTCTTTTACCTTAC
>CAZVIG010000004.1:15937-19365 GCA_964627395.1 uncultured Sedimenticola sp. | reverse complement strand
AGCAGGGACAGCAGGGCGAGGGGGAACGCCAGGCGAAGGGTGCCGGCGGGACGGCAGCCGGCAGCGAGCAGGGGCAGGGACCTGCTCGCCGTTTCCGTGATGCCCTGCGCGCCCAAGAGGAGGCGGAGCGCCGGCGCCGCGAACAGGCGGCCGAAGCTGCTGCTGGCGGCGGGGCAGGGGGGGCGTTGCGCGATCAAGCCCTGGGCCGCCCCTCCGGCGAGGCCCGTCCGCTGCCCAGCGAGGAGCGCATGGCCGCCGAACAATGGCTGCGGCGCATCCCCGACGATCCCGCCGGTCTGCTGCGGCGCAAGTTCCGTTACCAGTATCGGCAGCGTCTGCGCGAGGACGGGCGGCGCACCGGTGATGCCCATCCGTGGTAGGGATGGGGAGTCCGCGGGCAGGGTGGAGAAAAGGTGCATATGCGCGCAATATGCTATTTTTAGTGCATACGCATGCATACGGAAGTCCTGATGGCGATCTCGACCGGCGAAGCGCAGGCAGCGGACAGGGCCCGCGTCCTCGGAGAGGCCACCTTGAATGCAGCCAGGGCGCTGGGTCTGACGCAGGGCGATCTGCAGGAGATCGTCGGCAGGCATCCGAGCAACATCCGCCGGCATGGCCTGGATCCGGACACCAAGGCCGGCGAACTCGCCCTGCTGCTGATCCGGCTCTATCGCAGTCTGTTCGCCCTCCTCGGGGGCGAACCCGCCACGATGCGCCACTGGATGCACACCGACAACCGGGACATCGGCGGCATCCCGGCCGATCGCATCCGATCCATCCAGGGGCTCGCCGAGGTGGTGGCCTATCTGGATGCCTTGCGGGGCACGCCGTGATCGACTGGGACGCCCTGGTTCGAGACACCCCCCCGACCCGCCTGAAAGGCACCCTGCACCGGATGGTGGAGGATCAGGAACAGATCGCGACCTGGTCGCTGGTGAGTTCGCTTCCGGACCAGCAGTTGCTGGAGGAGATGCTCGACGCCTCCAAGCCACCCCTGCCGGAGGCCGCGCAAGGGCTGCATTATCTGCTCGCCACACCCTTCCGATATCCACCGCTGCGGCACGGTTCCCGTTTCGGCCGACGGCACGAGCCGGGGATCTTCTACGGTGCCCGATCGATCCGGCCGCTGTTGCACGAGTTCGCCTACTATCGATTCGTTCTGTGGACCGGGATGAGCGTGCCGCCCAAGGGACCGATCCTGAGCCGGCATACCGAGTTCTCCGCCACCTATTCGGTGCGGGGTCATCGTCTGCAGTCTCCGCCTTTTTCCGAGCATCGGGACCTGTTGCGCAGCCCTGTCGATTGCAGCGAACCCCAGGCCCTGGGCCGGGCCCTGCGCGCCGCCGCCGTCGAGGGATTCGAGTACGAATCGGCGCGGGATCCACGCGGCGGGATCAACGTCGGCCTGTTCACCCCGCGCGGACTGATCTCCCGCAGGCCCCGCAACCTCCGAAGCTGGCTGTGCGAAACCCGCGACGATGCGGTCGTCGTCTCGCGTGCCGACGAGCGAAGAACCTGGACCTTCGATCGCCGCCTGTTCGAGGTCGAAGGGGCCATTCCCCGCCCCTGCGAGGGCGGCCGGTGAAAGGCGGTCGCGAGGCGTGGCATGCTGAACGTCCGGGGCATGTGATGGTCGTAGGGAAGGGTAGAGACGAGGGATGAGCGGACGGTGATACGAGCAAGCGGCAGATGGATTCTATGGGCGGTACTGCTGCTGGCGCTGCCGGCGGTGGTCGCCGCGGGAGTGTCGGCCAGCGTGGACCGACAGGAGGTGTACGACGGCGACACCATCACCCTCACCCTGGAGAGCGACGGCGGAGGGGGACGGCCCGATCTGTCGCCCCTGAAGCGGGACTTCGAGGTGCTGGGCAGCGGCACCTTCAACAGCTTCAGCTTCGTCAACGGACGCCGGAGCAGCAAGTCCGGCTGGCGGGTGCGGCTGCGCCCGCGTCGTCTGGGCGATCTCACCATCCCGCCCATCGACATGGGCGGCCGCAAGACCCGGCCCATACTGGTCCATGTACGTCCCGTGCCGCCGGAGGTGGCGGCGCGCATGGCCGACCAGGTGTTCGTCGAGACCCAGGTCGATACCGGCGGTCGTCCACCCTATGTCCAGCAGCAGGTGAAGCTGACGGTGCGGCTCTACTACCGGGTGCGTCTGGCGAACGGCGAACTCACCGACCCGGTGCCCGATGGCGACGTGCTGGTGGAACGGCTGGGCAAGGAGCGCCGTTACGAGACGGTGCGCAACGGCCAGCGCTATCAGGTGGTGGAACGCCAGTACGCCCTGTTTCCTCAGCGCAGCGGCAAGCTGCAGATTCCCTCGGTGGTATTCCACGGCCGGGTGAGGGTGCCCGAGCCGCGGCGGCAGCGGCGGTTCCGCGATCCCTTCTTCGAAGACTTATTCAAGGATCCCTTCGACGACCCCTTCTTCGCCGATTCTCCCTTCGGTGGGCGCACCGAGCCGGTGGTGGCGCGCAGCCCTTCCAAGACTCTGGAGGTGCTGCCGCCGCCCAAGGACTACAAGGGGCGGCACTGGCTGCCGGCGCGCGACCTGAAGCTCTACGACAGTTGGACCGATGCGCCGCCCACCCTGCGTGCCGGCGAACCGGTGACCCGCATCCTGGCGATCCGCGCCACCGGGCTGGAGGGCTCCCAGCTTCCGGAGCCGCAGATGGCGGAGACGCCCGACTACCGCGTCTATCCCGAGCAGTCGGCCACCAGCAACCGGGTGCAGGACGGCTGGGTGGTGGGCGAGATCCAGCGCGCCTTCACGGTGGTGCCGCAACACGCCGGCAAGCTGGTGATACCCGAGGTGCGGCTGCGCTGGTGGGATCTGCAGGCGGGCCGGGAACGCGAGGCGGTGCTGCCGCGCTGGGAGCTGGACGTGGCGCCCGGCGCCGCTTCGGCCACCCCGCCGCCGGCATCCGCCGGTGCCGGACAGGGCTCGGCCACCACGCCGCCGCCCGCTGCGACGGCGCCCCAGGCGGGCGAGACCGGCCCGGTGCGCGATGCCGCACGCTGGCTGGGCTACTGGCCCTGGGCGTTGGGCCTGCTGCTGGTGGTCCTGGTGGCTTGGCTGCTGATTCGCAGGCGGCGACCTGTGACGTCTTCGCCGGCAGTAACGGCAGCGCCCACGCCGGTGCCTGAGCCGGAAGCCCCGACCGACGGACAGGCCCTGAGGGCCGCGCGCGAGCGGCTGCGGAAAGCCTGCGGCCAGGGCGACCCCCGGGCGGTGGCCGCGGCGCTGCTGGCGCTGGCCAGGCTGCATTGGAGCGAAGACCCGCCCCTGGATCTGCCGACGCTGGCGCGACGTCGGCCCGACCAGGCAGAGGCCCTGGAGGCCCTGGATCGCGCCCTTTATGGAGAGGGCGAGCCGTCGGACAACTGGCGCCATCTGTGCGAGCTGTTCCGTGATGGCTTCG
>CAZVIG010000004.1:0-15837 GCA_964627395.1 uncultured Sedimenticola sp. | reverse complement strand
TCCAGCAGAGAAATCTCTGTGATCTCTGTGTCCTCTGTGGTGATTTCATATCTGCCTGTGGGAGCGGCTTCAGCCGCGACACCCCCAGTCGGCATGGCCCTGCTGTCGGGGCTGAAGCCCCTCCCACAAGGCGAATCCCATTGGTCATGGAAGATCCATCTGCTCCAGCAGAGCAACCTCTGTGACCTCTGTGCCCTCTGTGGTGATCTTCTGTCTCGCCAGGATTGCAGAAGGCAGTCGCTGCCCCCATCTCCGCGAAAGCAGGACCGGATTGTCGGGTTGCCGCTGAAAAACAGCACGCGGGTTGATCCAGGTCGCTTTACCCGTCCGGCATTCCGAATCACAGTGAACCACGGACACCATACGAGGAGATCGGTCATGACCAGCGCAGGCAAGGCAAAAGACCAACAGGCGCGGCCGCAGGCGGCGGCCGGAGAAGGGCCGCAGGCCGCGGACGCCGTGGGGGCAGAGGAGCTGGCCTCGCTGCGCAAGGACTTCGAGCAGTTGCGCGAGGACGTGGCCGGACTCACCGAGGCCCTGCAGGCGGTGCTGGCCGCACGCCGCGAGGGCGGCGAGGAGGGCGCCGGGGAGGAGGCGCAATGGGAGCAGGTGCGCGAGCGGGTGGAGCAGACCCGCCGTCATGGCCGTGAGGCGCTGGACGACCTGGAGGTGGAGGTGGCGCGTCACCCGCTGGCGAGCCTGGCCCTGGCCTTCGGGGTGGGCTATCTCTATGCCCGCCTGACCCATCTGTTTCGCTGAGGACGGGGCCGTGAGGACCACCCTCTCCGATTTCGTGATCGCCTTGCTCGATCTTCTGGAGGCGGAAGGCCGCACCCTGCGCCGGCAGACTGTGCGTCTGGGCTGGGGGCTGGGCTTCGTCCTGCTCACGGTGCTGATCGCACTGGCGGCGGTCGGCTTCCTGCTGTGGGGGCTCTATCAGTACGCCGCCGCCTGGGTGGGACCGGCCGCGGCGGCCCTGCTGCTGGCGGCGGCCGCCCTGGTGCTGGCCCTGCTCAGCGCGGCGCTGGCGGCGCGATGGACCCGCTGACCCCCCGGGAGGCGCGCGACCGGCTGCGCGAGGTGGCGCAGGGCCGGCGCCTGCGTCGCCGGGATCTGGATCCACAGACCGCGCGCGAGCGCCTGCGCGCGGCGGACCCGGGCATCGACATCGCCCCGCTGCTGCAACTGCTCTCCGGGGGAGACCGGCGCCAGGCGGGGCTGGCCTTGGGCGCCTGGCTGGTCAGCGAGGAGGGGCGGGCCTTCCTGGCGCCGCTGCTGCTGGATGCGCTGGCGCTGCTCGACCGCCTGCTGCCACGACGCCGGCGGCGCTGAGCCGCCCCCTCATCGCGTTCGCTCGTTTCGGGCGGCCTGTCGCAGGCGCTGCAGCGGGTCCTGGCGGAAGTAACGCCGGAGCTGTTCGTACACCGCCGGGCAGTGGTCCTGCAGCACCTCCGGCGCGGTGAAGAAATATTCGCAGACCACGGCGAAGAACTCCGCCGGATCGGTGGCCGCATAGGGGTCGATGAAGGGGTGGTGGTGATGCTCGATGCGCCGGATCAGGCGCTCATAGGCCTCGCCCAGCGCCTGGCTCCAGGCCTCGATGGGCATGTCCGGATGCAGCGGCGGCAGGCCGTTGGCGCGGCCGTTGAGCAGGTCCAGCTTGTGCGCGAACTCGTGCACCACCACGTTGTGTCCGTGCCGCAGGCGGAAGCTGTCGCGCTCCACCTCCTCCCAGGCGAGGATCACCGGCCCCGCACCCCAGGATTCGCCGCTCAACCCCCGCTCCTCGCGGTGCACGATGCCGAACTCGTCGGTCACCTCGCGGCTCACCCGGAAGGCGGCGGGATAGACCACGATCTCCACCCAGCCGGCATAGGCGTCCGGGCCCAGTTCCAGGATGGGCAGGCAGGCCTGGGCGGCGATCACCAGGCGCATTTCCTCGGTCATCTCCAGCCCCTGCACCCCGGTGAAACGCTTGTCGTGCAGGAACAGGGTGCTCAGCTCCCGCAGGCGGGCCCGCTCGATCGCATCCAGGCCGCGCAGCAGCGGCAGACGCGGGGTCACCTCGAACCATAGCGCGTCCGGTATCGGGTGGTTGCGCAGCACGCGCAGGCGGTGATAGCGGGGGAACAGGTGCACTCGGGTACTCCGCGATATGATCCGTGCAGTTTCATCATACCGGCACGGGAGCGACATGATCCGCGAACAGGTCAGGCATTACTACGGCAAGGTGCTCGACGGCACCGGGGATCTCAAGACCAGCGCCTGCTGCGCCACCGGCGAGCTGCCGCCGCACGTGCGCGCGGCACTGGCCCGGGTGCATCCCGAGGTGAGTCGCCGCTTCTACGGCTGCGGCCTGGTGATCCCGCCGCTGCTGGAGGGGCTGCGGGTGCTGGATCTGGGCAGCGGCTCGGGCCAGGACTGCTATGTGCTCTCGCAACTGGTGGGCGAGCAGGGCGAGGTGGTGGGGGTGGACATGACCCCGGAACAGCTCGCGGTGGCGCGCGCGCACCAGGAATGGCACCGCGAGCGTTTCGGCCATGCGCGCTCCAACGTCGCCTTCCTGGAGGGGGACATCGAGCACCTGGAGGCGTTGCCGCTGGAGCCGGGCAGCTTCGATCTCATCGTCTCCAACTGCGTGGTCAACCTGGTGGAGGACAAGGGCGCGGTACTGCGCCAGGCCTGGCGGCTGCTGCGTCCCGGCGGCGAGTTCTATTTCTCCGACGTCTATGCCGACCGGCGGGTGCCGCAGGATCTGGCACAGGACCCGGTGCTGCGCGGCGAGTGCCTGGGCGGCGCCCTCTACTGGAACGACTTTCTGCGCCTGGCGCGCGAGGCGGGATTCGCCGATCCGCGCCTGGTGGAGGACCGCCCCCTGGCGGTCACCGAGCCGGAGCTGGCGCCGCGCCTGGGCAATCTGCGCTTCTGGTCCGCCACCTGGCGACTGTTCCGCATCGACGGCCTGGAGTCCGCCTGCGAAGACTACGGCCAGGCGGTGCGCTACCGCGGGGGCATCCCGGAGCAGCCCGAGTGCTTCCTGCTCGACGCCCACCACCGGATCGAAAGAGGGCGTCTGTTCCCGGTCTGCGGCAACAGCTGGCGCATGCTGCGCGAGAGCCGATTCGCCCCGTACTTCGAGTTCTTCGGCGACTGGGGTACCCACTACGGCCTGTTCCCCGGCTGTGGCGGGGGCATCCCCTTCGGTTCCGCGGATCCTGGCGAGACCTCCGACGCCTGCTGCTGAACGGCCGGTGAGCGGCTATTCCATCGACGGTTCGTACTGGCCCAGCATCGCAAGGTGGTTGAGATGGGCGCGCTCCAGGAGTGCGGCCTGGGCGGCGGCACGGTTCTCTTCCTTGCCCATCCAGGCGTGCAGTGCCGGCTGCTGCAGGGCGCGGCCGTAGGAGATACTCAGCGCCCAGGGGGCATTGCCCTTGTTGCGGTTGATGGCGTCCAGGTTGGCGGTCGCCTCCTCGGGGCCCTGACCGCCGGACAGGAAGTTGATGCTGGGCACTGCGGCGGGGACGGTGCGCTTCAGGGTCTTGAGGGTGGCGTCGGCCACCCGCGCCGGCGGCGCCTTGGGCTGTTCCTTGCCCGGCAGCACCATGTTGGGCTTGAGGATCATCAGCTCCGGGATCACGTGGTGCCGATGTAGGGCATGGAACACCGCGTGCTGCACCGCCTCGGTGACCTGGGCGTGCTTCTCGATGTCGTGGTCGCCGTCCATCAGCACCTCGGGCTCCACGATGGGCACCACGCCCACCGACTGACAGACCGCCGCATAGCGGGCCAGCATCTCGGCATTCGCCTCGATGCCCAGCGGGGTGGGCGCGCCGTCCTCGATCTTGTACACCTCGCGCCACTTGGCGAAACGGGCGCCCTGTTCCTTGTAGCCCTCCAGGCGCTCGGCCAGGCCGTCCAGTCCCTGGGTGATGAGATCGCCGGGAGACAACGCCAGGGGGATCTTGCCCTTGTCCACCTTGACGCCGGGCACGATGCCCTGGTCCCAGGCGGCCTCGGGAATGGTGCGGCCGTCGCTGGTCTTCTGGCCCAGGGTCTCCTCGAACAGGATGATGCCCGAGATGTACTTGCCCAGCCCCTCGGTGGTCACCAGCAGGTCGCGCCAGGCGCGGCGGGTCTCCTCGGTGGACTCTACGCCGATGGCGGCGAAGCGCTTGGCGATGGTGGGCAGGCTCTCGTCGGCGGCGAGGATGCCGCGTCCCGGCTGGACCATGTCGCGGATGGTGGCTTGCATCGCCTCGATGTTGTCCATGGGCGTCTCCTTCTCGGGTGGTGGTGGCACAGGAGAATGGGGCCGGGCAGGGCAAAAGCCAAGCCGGCGGATGCGCTCCGCTGACCGGGATCAAGTCTCAGTCGAGGATGCGCCCCGGTTCGTCCTCGCGCAGATAGGCCTCCTCCTCGGGGGTCAGTTCCACCTCGTCGTAGCCGGTGATCATGGGCTTGAGGTGTTCCACGAAGGAGTGCCCGGTGGTGAGCAGATAGACGTGGATGATGACGAAGGCGGCGAGGGCGAAGGCCACCAGGGTGTGCACCAGGGCGACCCAGGCGAGGGTGTCGTTGCTCACCGGCCCGCTCTCCCAGAAGCCGTAGGAGAGATAGGCCAGACCGGTGAGCCAGATGGCGGGGAACAGAATGAGCTTGAGTCCCAGATAGGAGAGGGCCTGCAGCGGATTGTGCTTGTGCCAGAACCGTTTGCGGTAGGGGTGTTCCTCGCCCTTGAAGATGCCCCAGGCGTAGTAGCGGGCCACCGGCCAGAGGCCGTTCACCGTGGGCAGATAGTGGCGCCAGTTGCCGGTGGTCAGATGCCAGAAGATGGCGAAGATCCAGAGCACGATCAATCCCAGGGCGGTAATGACATGCAGCCAGACCAGTCGTTCGAAGTCGAGCAGGCGGTGGAAACCGTGTACCCCGAAGCCGGAGAACAGCAGCACCAGGATGGCCAGCGCCTGGGTCCAGTGCCAGAAGCGTTCGAAGCGGCTGAAGACGCGCACCTTGTGCAGGCTCATGACGCTTTCCTCCTCGCCCTCAGCAGAATCCGCAGCAGGCCGTGCCCCAGCACGCCCAGCAGGGTGCCGGCCACCAGCAGGATGCCGATGCGGTCCACCCAGAGGTTGCGGTCGCGCCCCGGCATGTAGAAGCCTTTCACTTCCTTGAGCCGGCCGTTGGCGTTGTGGCAGTCCTCGCAACGCAGGGCCTTTTCCTTGGGCGCCACCATGTGGGTGATCGGCCACCAGGACCAGGTCTCGACGAAGCCGTATTCGCCGCTGTAGGGCAGGCCGAAGTCCTTCATGCCGTGGCGGATGGCGCGCGCGAAGTCGTAGTTGCCCCAGAAGGCGTCTTCGTCGTCGCCCCACAGGTGCATATAGACCAGGGTGTTGTTGCCCTTGTCATAGGGCTGGAAGGTGCGCATGCGCTTGAAGGGCCAGATGCGCGAGCCGGGGTCGTCGGCGCTGCCCTCGAGGTGGTTGATCTCGACCGGCCTGCTGGGATCGAAATGGGTGTGCACGGTGGTGTAGCGCACGGTGCCGTTGAACCAGCGATACACCGGCACGACGTTCTCGCCGTACTTGAAGGATCCCTTGATCGACTTGTAGGTGTGACGGGCCTCGCCGTTGCCCTGGATGTAGCCCTCCTCGCGATAGCCCACCCCGTTGCGGGTGCGGCCGGCGGTGCGCCAGTCCCAGAACACCTTGGTCGCCACCCCGCCGCGTGCGAAGGCGGGAATGTGGCAGGTCTCGCAGGCCACGCGGTCGGTGTGGTCGTTGAGCTTGATCCCCATCAGGCCGGCCGGATGGGGACGCAGGCCGTGGCAGCTCTCGCAGGTGGCGGTCTTGCGCGGCATGCCGGGCTTGCCGGTGCCCACCTTGTCGCGCGCGATGGGGGCATAGCGGCTGCCCGCCCACTGGTGACCCTCGCCCACGTGGCAGACGATGCAGGCGAAGTTCTCGCCCTCGCGGCTCATGTGCACGTCCACGTCCCGCGGCGGATCGAACAGCACCGAGGAGAGGTCGCCGTGCTTGACGTTGTCCCCGCCGCCGCCATAGAAGTGGCAGGCGCCGCAGTTGTTGCGCCCCGGCAGGGTGACGCTCTGCGCCACCTTGGTAAGGTCGATGGGCGGCTTGCCCTCGAACAGCACGGCGCAGGCCTTGTTGCCGCGGGTGGGCGGCAGCTTGTAATAGGTGCCGGTGGAGTCGTGGCAGACCAGGCAGTCGATGTTCTCCTGGTTGCT
Source organism: uncultured Sedimenticola sp. (assembly GCA_964627395.1). Classification (GTDB taxonomy): domain Bacteria; phylum Pseudomonadota; class Gammaproteobacteria; order Chromatiales; family Chromatiaceae; genus MONJU. The sequence continues at coordinate 9,587 of CAZVIG010000004.1, read as the reverse complement.
GAAGTCGTAGGTGCGGGCGTCCTTCATGCCGTAACCGGCGTGGCACTGGGCGCACATCCCTTCGTTGCCCGCGGCGTTGGTGCAGAAGTTGTTGACCAGGATGCGCTTGCCCAGCTCCTGGCCGGTCTTGGGGTTGTGCCAGAGCCAGGTCCAGTGCTTGTTGTGGACGAACTGGTCGCCGGCCTTGTTGTGGCAGCCGAGACAGGCGCGGGTGACCTCCGGGCCGCTCTTGAAGGGGCCTTGCAGCTCCTTCAGCTTGGAGTGATCGGTGGTGGAGCGGTCCTCGGGGCGTTCGCCCAGGCGGGTGACCGACTTGTCCACCGGGCGCTTCTTGGCGGTGACGTCGTATTCCCGGATGCCCAGCTCGATGCGTTCGCCGCTGATCGAGGGCAGGGCCTCGCCCGTCTCCTTGGCCGAGGCGGCACCGCACCCGACCAGCCAGGCGACGGCCAGCAGCAGGGGTACGGCGCGGCGATGTGTTCTGTCGTGTGCCACGGTCGGCTCCTCGAGGGCGACGGGAGGCAGGGATGCTGCCTTGGGCCATCATGGAGCCGGTCGCGGGGACCTCACAATGACGGATGTCAATCGGAAGGCGGATTTTCGCCGTCGTAGGCGCAGCGGAAGCCGATGCTGCCGTAGATGGCCCCGTCCTGGCGGGGCGGCTTGACGTTACGGAAGGAGCTGCGCAGGTTGGGCGGATCCTCGTCCCAGGATCCGCCGCGCACCACCCGCTGGCGTCCCTCCGGCGGGCCGGCCAGATCGCCCTGGGCATAGTAGCCGGCGATGGCGTCGGGGGCGTACCAGTTGGCGGTCCACTCCCCGGCGTTGCCGTGCATGTCGTACAGGCCCAGGGCATTGGGCGGGCGCGAGGCGACCGGCCAGGTGCGGTCCTCGCCGCAGCCGTCGGTCTCCACCCCCGCCGAGCCGTGGGTGACCTTGTCGTCCAGGACGGCATACCGGCAGTTCGCCTGCTGTCCCCAGGGATAGCGGCCGGTGGAGCCGGCGCGTGCGGCCTTCTCCCATTCCGCCTCGTAGGGCAGGCGGCCGCCGTGCGCGGCGCAGTAGGTGCGGGCCTGGTCCCAGTCGAGGCAGTTCACCGGATGGTCGTCGCGGCCGGGCGCGCCATAGTTGCAGTACTGGTTGCGGGCATGGGTGAGGGGCGGGGTGCAGCGGCCGGCCTGTACGCAGGCACGGTATTCGGCCACGGTCACCTCGCGCGGGTCGATACGGAAGGCGGGCACCCTGACCGGTGTGCCGCCCGGCGGGCCCTCGTCGCGTTCGCAGTCGGGATCGCCGGCGGAGCAGCCCATGGGGAAGGGGCCGCCGGGGACGGTCACGGGCGCGGCGACCGCACCCAGGGGCAGGGCGAGCAGCAGGGACAGGATGCGGGGCGACATGGCGTTCTCCTTAGTGAGAGGGCACAGGCGGGAGGATAGACCCGTCAGGCCCCGGAGGTATTGCCGCTCATTCCATTTCGAAGAACCATTTGATGATGTTTTTGGCGATGAAGCCGAGCATCCCGAAGGCGAGCACGAAGAACAGCACGAAGGTGCCGAAACGTCCGGCGTTGGACTTCCTGGCCAGGTTCCAGATGATGAACAGCATGTAGAGGATGAGGGCGCTGACGCCCCAGGTCATGCCGATTTCGGTGATCTGTTCTTCGGTGATGTGCATCGGGTCGCTCAGGTTCGCTCGGGTACTGCCTCTCCTTCCACCACCACCAGGTCGCGGTAGAGGTGCCAGGAGGCGTGCCCCATCAGGGGGTAGAGGACGATGAACCCTGCCATCGCGGTGACCAGGCACAGGGCCGTGGTCAGGCCGATGAACAGGGCCCAGAAGGTCATCGGCGCCGGATTCTCGCCCACTGCGCGGATGCTGGCCAGGATCGCCTGGGAGGTGGTGACGTCACGGTCCAGCAGCAGCGGCACCGAGACCACGGTGATGCCGAACATCAGCGCCGCCACCAGGCCGCCGGCGATGGTCCACAGGATGAAATGCTCGGTGTTCTGCGCCAGCACGTAATAGACGAAATCGGTGAGGTGGGCGATCTCGATGTGCACGAAGAGATGGAACAGCAGCGCGCTGATCCCCACCCAGGCGGCGCCGATCAGCACCAGCAGCAGGCTGAAGCGCCACAGGCAGCGCGAGGCGGTGCGCCAGGCGCACAGGGCGTCGCGCAGGCCGACCGGCCTGCCTTCCTCCAGACGCCGGCTCATGGCGTACAGGCCGGTGGCCAGCATGGGACCCACCAGCACGAAGGCGGTGGCCACGCCGGGCAGCAGGTACACCTCCACCAGGGCGATGCGCAGCGTCACCAGGCTGAGCACGAACACCACCAGTCCGTGCAGATAGCTGGGCCAGCCGATGCGCACCATGTCGCGCCAGCCGGCGACGATCCAGCGCCCCAGATGCTCCAGTGGCACTTGGCGTATGCGCAGCGAGGCAGCCGGCGCGGGGCCGGGGCAGTCGTTGTCGTTCATCTTCTCCACGCTCTCTCCTCCGTTCGGACGACCGCCTGTTGTGACCTGTTGTGGAGCGGTCGCGCGGCACCAGTCTAGCCCGAAAACGGCACCGCCCGCAGCGTGGCGACGGCCCGGTTGCGCGACATAAGCCGGGTCGCAAATGACGTGCGTCAATGCGCACAGGGCGGCAGGGTGCTGTACTGGAACCGGAATCGACACAGGAGGCTGCGATGCGCCGGCTGCTGATCGTGAGTGTCCTGGTGGCGGGCCGGGCCCTGGCGCAAGAGGCCCTGCCACCGCTGCCCGAGGACTACTGCCGATGGGAGCGTGAGGGTCTCGCCATCCCGCAGCCGCTGTGCGGCTTGCAGGGCGACCCGGAGCGGGGGCGTGCCCTGGCCCTGGATCCCCACGGCGGCAACTGCATCGCCTGTCACCAGGTGCCGGCGCCCGAGGTCCCCTTCCAGGGCACTATCGGCCCGCCGCTGAGCGGGGTGGGCTCGCGCTACGACGTGGGCGAGCTGCGACTCCGGGTGGTGGACGAGCAGCAGGTCAATCCCGCCACCATCATGCCCGGCTTCTACCGCGATCCGCGCCTCGCCAACCGGGTGGCGGACGATTACTGGGGCAAGACCTTTCTCACGGCGCAGCAGGTGGAGGACATCGTCGCATGGCTGGTCACGCTGAAATGAGATGCTGGATCCTCCTGCTGGCGCTGGCGGCGGGGCCGGCCGCGGCGCTGGAGCCGGTCTCCGGCTACGCCTTTCTGGACGAGAGCACCCGCGCCATGCAGGACGACGAGTTCGAGAACCCCGGCATGGTGACCGTGGACGAGGGACGGGCACTGTTCAACGAGCAGCGCCCCGACGAGCCCGCCAGTTGCGCGAGCTGTCATGACGAGGACGGGGAGAAGCTGGACGTCCGCGCGATCGCGCGCTACCCGGTGTATGACGAACACCTCGGCGGCCTGACCACCCTCCAGGATCGCATCGCCTATTGCTGGGAGAACCGCCTGGACCGCTTCCCGCTGCCCTATGACGATCCGCAACTGGTGGCGCTGGAGACCTTCGTGCGCTACAAGGCGCGCGGCGAGCCGGTGAACGTGCAGACGGACGGCCCGCTGGCGCCCCTGATCGCCGAGGGCGAGACCCTCTACCGCACCCGGTTCGGTCAGCTAGACATCGCCTGCTGGCACTGCCATGTGCAGCATCAGGGGCAGATGCTGCGCGGCCAGCGCCTCAGCCAGGGACAGGCGAACGGCTTTCCCGAATACCGTCTGGGAACCGGGCGCATCACCAGCCTGCACCAGCGGATGCGGGAGTGCTTCCACGCCTTCCGCGCAGAGCCGTTCGAGCCCGGATCGCGGGAGTACAAGCTGCTGGAGCTGTATCTGATGCAACGCGGCAACGGCCTGCCGATCGAGACGCCCGCGGTTCGCTTCTGAGCCGGTTTCGGATTTCTGGCGCGCGCCGATAGACCGGGGGCGGGGTGGCGAAAATCGCGCCAGGCGGCCTGTAAGCCATTCTGAGCGGTTTTCGTCCCGCACTGCAGGCGCCCTTATGGTAGAATCTACCTTTCGATTCATCCCCTGCAGCGGCGTTTAGGGAAAGGCCCGCAAGAGGCCGCCGGCGCCGCCAGGACAGGACAGCTCCATGACCGATTTCGCGAAGGAAGTTCTCCCCATCAGCCTCGAGGACGAGATGCAGCAGTCCTATCTGGACTATGCGATGTCCGTCATCGTGGGCCGCGCCCTGCCGGACGTGCGCGACGGCCTCAAGCCGGTGCACCGGCGGGTGCTGTACGCGATGGGCGAGCTGAACAACGACTGGAACAAGCCTTACAAGAAGTCGGCGCGCGTGGTGGGCGACGTCATCGGTAAGTACCACCCGCACGGCGACACCGCGGTGTACGACACCATCGTGCGCATGGCCCAGCCCTTCTCGCTGCGTTATCCGCTGATCGACGGCCAGGGCAATTTCGGCTCGGTGGACGGGGACGCCCCCGCCGCGATGCGTTACACCGAGGTGCGGATGAGCCGCATCGCCCACGAGCTGCTGGCCGACATCGACAAGGAGACGGTCGATTTCGTCCCCAACTACGACGAGTCGGAGCTGGAGCCGGTGGTGCTGCCGGCGCGTTTCCCCAACCTGCTGGTGAACGGCTCCTCGGGCATCGCGGTGGGGATGGCGACCAACATCCCGCCGCACAACCTGCGCGAGGTGATCGACGGCTGCGTGGCCCTGATCGAGGACCCGGAGACCCCGCTGGAGCGCCTGATCGAGCTGATTCCGGCGCCCGACTTTCCCACCGCCGGCATCGTCAACGGCGTGGCCGGCATCCGCGAGGCCTATCGCACCGGCCGCGGCAAGTGCTACATCCGCGCGCGCGCCGAGATCGAGGAGATGGACGGCGGACGGCAGCGCATCGTGGTCACCGAGCTGCCCTACCAGGTGAACAAGGCGCGCCTGCTGGAGAAGATCGCCGAGCTGGTCAAGGAGAAGAAGATCGACGGCATCGCCGAGCTGCGCGACGAGTCCGACAAGGACGGCATGCGCATGGTGATCGAGCTGCGCCGCGGCGAGGTGGCCGAGGTGGTGCTGAACAACCTCTACAAACAGACCCAGATGCAGGCGGTGTTCGGCATCAACATGGTGGCCCTGGTGGACGGCCAGCCGCGCACCCTGAATCTCAAGCAGCTGCTCGAATACTTCATCCGCCACCGCCGCGACGTGGTCACCCGGCGTACCCTGTTCGACCTGCGCAAGGCGCGCGACCGGGCCCACATCCTGGAGGGGCTGGCGGTGGCGCTGGCCAACATCGACGAGGTGATCGCCCTGATCAAGGCGGCGCCCAGCCCGGCGGAGGCCAAGAAGCAACTGGTGGCGCGCGCCTGGAAGTCGGGCGCGGTGGAGGCCATGCTGGCGCGCGCCGGTGCCGACGCCTCGCGCCCCGAGGAGCTGGGCGAGGGCTTCGGCCTGACGCCCGAAGGTTACCGCCTCACCGAGACCCAGGCCCAGGCGATCCTCGATCTGCGCCTGCAGAAGCTCACCGGCCTGGAGCAGGACAAGATCATCCAGGAGTTCGAGGAGATCCTCGACCGCATCGCCGAGCTGCTGGAGATCCTCTCCAACCCCGACCGCCTGATGCAGGTGATCCGCGACGAGCTGCTGGAGATCCGCGAACAGTTCGGCGACGACCGCCGCTCCGAGATCATCCACACCCGCCTCGATCTCACCCTGGAGGACCTCATCACCGAGGAGGACGTGGTGGTGACCCTCTCGCATCTGGGCTACGCCAAGGCGCAGCCGCTGGACGCCTACCGCGCGCAGCGGCGCGGCGGCAAGGGCAAGGCGGCCACCTCCACCAAGGACGAGGACTTCGTCGAGAAGCTGTTCGTGGCCAACACCCACGACACCATCCTGTGCTTCTCCAGCCGCGGCAAGTGCTACTGGCTGAAGGTGTACGAGCTGCCCCAGGCGGGGCGCAACGCGCGCGGCCGGCCCATGGTCAACCTGCTGCCGCTGGAGGAGGGCGAGCGCATCAACGCCATCCTGCCGATCCGCGACTACGAAGAGGGGCGCTTCATCTTCATGGCCACCGCCTCCGGCACCGTCAAGAAGACCCCGCTGCAGGACTTCTCCCGCCCGCGCGCCAGCGGCATCATCGCGCTGGATCTGCTCGAGGGCGACCAGCTCATCGACGTGGCGCTCACCGACGGCGAGCAGACGGTGATGCTGTTCACCTCCGCCGGCAAGGCGCTGCGCTTCCGGGAATCCACGGTGCGCCCCATGGGCCGCACCGCCCGCGGGGTGCGCGGCATCAAGCTGGGCGAGGGGCAGCGGGTGATCTCGCTGATCGTGGGCGACGACGGCGACGTGCTCAACGCCACCGAGAACGGTTACGGCAAGCGCACCCCCGTCGAGCAGTTCCCCGTCAAGGGGCGCGCCGGCATGGGCGTGATCGCGATCAAGACCAGCGAACGCAACGGCGAACAGGTGGGCGCGGTGCGCGTCTTCGACGGCGACGAGATCATGCTCATCACCGACAAGGGCACCCTGGTGCGCACCCCGGTGGACGACGTCTCGCGCATGAGCCGCGATACCCAGGGGGTCAAGCTCATCTCCCTGGGCAAGGGCGAGAAGCTGATCGGCATCGAACGCATCGAGGCGCTGGACGAAGAGGACGACGCCGAGCCCGAGGCCGACTGATTTCGAACCGCGAAGGACGCCAAGGTTCGCAAAGTGTCATTGCGGTTATCGCTTTGGCAGGCCGTTGAAGAACGGCGTTTTTCAACATCCTGATCAGGGAAGGCCTGCCGATCGACCCCTCCCCCCGCTTGCGGGGGGAGGTTAGGAGGGGGGCAAGCTGTTGTTTTGGCTCCCCTCCCAGCCCTTCCTACAAGTAGGGGGTGATGAAAAGCCGAATTTTTCTGACCTTCCTTGGCGTACCTTTGCGTCCATGGCGGTTGAATTTTTCTGTTAACTACGAGAACGAAGCTATGGCACGAGTATTCAATTTCAGCGCAGGCCCGGCCGCGCTGCCCGAGGCGGTTCTGGAGCGGGCACGGGAGGAGCTGCTCGACTGGCACGGCGCCGGCATGTCGGTGATGGAGATGAGTCACCGCGGCAAGGAGTTCATGTCCATCGCCGAGCAGGCCGAGGCCGACCTGCGCGAGCTGATGGCCATCCCCGATAACTACAAGGTGCTGTTCCTGCAGGGCGGGGCCTCGCTGCAGTTCGCCATGGTGCCGCTCAACCTGATGGGGCAGGGGGGCAGGGCCGACTATTACCTGACCGGCGCCTGGTCCAAGAAGGCCATCGCCGAGGCCAAACGCTTTGGCGAGGTGAAGGTCGTGGCCGACACCAGCGACAGCAAGTTCACCACCCTGCCGGCCGAGGGCAGCGTCTCCTTCAGCCCGGATGCAGCCTATGTCCACTACACCCCCAACGAAACCATCCAGGGGGTGGAGTTCCCCTATGTGCCGGACACCGGCGACATCCCGCTGGTCGCGGACATGTCCTCCACCATTCTCTCGCGTCCCATCGACGTGAGCCGCTTCGGCATCATCTACGCCGGGGCGCAGAAGAACGTCGGCCCGGCCGGACTGACCCTGGTGATCGTGCGCGAGGACCTGATCGGGAAGGCGGCCGAGAACGTGCCGGTGATGCTGAACTATGCCACCCACGCCGAGAACGGCTCCATGTACAACACCCCGCCCACTTATGCCTGGTATCTCGCCGGCCTGGTGTTCCAGTGGCTCAAGGAGCAGGGCGGTCTGGAGCGGATGGCCGAGATCAACCGGCGCAAGGCGGCCATGCTGTACGACGCCATCGACGCCAGCGACTTCTACGACAACCCGGTGGAGAAGCCTTTCCGCTCGTGGATGAACGTGCCCTTCACCCTGGCGAATCCGGATCTGGACGCGAAGTTTCTCGAAGAGGCCGCCGCGGCCGGCCTCAAGACCCTCAAGGGTCACCGCTCCATCGGCGGCATGCGCGCCAGCATCTACAACGCCATGCCCGAGGAGGGCGTCAAGGCGCTGGTGGACTTCATGGCCGAGTTCGAACGCCGGAATGGTTGAACCACAGAGGGCACAGAGATCACAGAGTCTGTGGGAGCGGCTTCAGCCGCGACGGATCCTGCAACCGGTCTGTCACCCTCTGTGAACCTTCTTTAGCTGGGAAATAGATAACGATGTTCAAGATACAGACGCTCAACAATATCTCGGTGAAGGGCTTGGAGCGCCTGCCGCGCGACCAGTACGAGGTGGCCTCGGAGATCGCGCATCCCGACGCCATCCTGGTGCGCTCGGCCAAGATGCACGACATGGAGATCCCCGACACGGTGAAGGCCATCGGGCGCGCCGGCGCGGGGGTGAATAACATCCCCGTCGATCGCATGACCGAGGCGGGCATCCCGGTGTTCAACGCCCCCGGCGCCAACGCGAACGCGGTCAAGGAGCTGGTGATCGCAGGCATGCTGATGGCGGCACGCAACATCGGCCCGGCCTGGAACTTCGCGCGCTCCCTGGAAGGCAGCGACGAGGAGATCGGCAAGGCGGTGGAGGCCGGCAAGAAGAACTTCGTCGGCTTCGAACTGCCGGGCCGCACCCTGGGGGTGATCGGCCTGGGCGCCATCGGCGTCAAGGTGGCCAACGCGGCGCGCGCCCTGGGCATGAAGGTGATCGGCTACGACCCCACCATCACCGTGAAGGCGGCCTGGCAGCTCGACGCCGGGGTGGAGCAGGCGATGTCGCCGGACGACCTGGTCTCGCGCAGCGACTTCGTCACCCTGCACATCCCGCTCACCGAGACCACCCGCAACAAGATCAGCGCCGAGCGCATCGCCCTGATGCCCAAGGGCGCGGTGATCCTCAACTTCGCGCGCAATGGCCTGGTGGACGACGACGCCGCGGTCAAGGCCCTGGACGAGGGCCATCTCTACGCCTATGTCTGCGACTTCCCCAGCAATCTGCTCAAGGACCACCCGCGGGTGATCACCCTGCCGCACCTCGGCGCCTCCACCCGCGAGGCGGAGGAGAACTGCGCCATCATGGTGGTGGACCAGGTGCGGGACTGGCTGGAGAACGGCAACGTCAAGAACTCGGTCAACTTCCCCGAGATCAATCTGCCGCGCAGCCAGGGCTACCGGATCGCGGTGGTCAACGCCAACGTGCCCAACATGCTGGGCCAGGTCTCCACCCTGCTGGCGGATGCCGGGCTGAACATCCTGGATATGTTGAACAAATCGCGCGGCGACATCGCGGTGACCCTGATCGACGTGGACCAGCCGCCGGAGCCGGCGGTGGCCGAGTCCATCGGCAGCATCGAAGGCGTGCTGTCGGTGCGCTGCCTGGGCTGTTAGGGGCTGAACCGCAAAGGACGCGAAGTCACGTAAAGGGTTTATGGTATCCGCCATGGCCTCCGATCTCTTGGAGAACCTTCGTGCCCTTTGCGGCGATGGCGGTAGGGTGGGGCGAGCGAAGCGAAACCCACCGGGACGGTCGCCGTGGCGAGGTATGCCTACAATGCCATCCCGCATGGCCCTTGTGTTCTTCGTGGTGAATCGAGCGAATGACTGAAGAAGAAAAGCTGGGCGAGATCCGCCGGCGCATCGACGCCATCGACG
>CAZVIG010000003.1:10780-20611 GCA_964627395.1 uncultured Sedimenticola sp. | reverse complement strand
AGCATCGAGCCGCACACCAGCTACATGTCGCCCGAGGTGTCGGAGAACTTCGACATCGGCATGCGCCTCTCCCTGCAGGGGATCGGCGCGGTGCTGCGCAGCGAGGACGGCTACACCAAGATCCTGCGCACCGTGGTCGGCGGGCCGGCGGCGCGCAGCGGCAAGCTGCACCCCGGCGACCACATCGTGGGCGTCGCCCAGGGACGCGACGGCCCCATGGAGGACGTCATCGGCTGGCGCCTGCAGGACGTAGTGGAGCTGATCCGCGGCCCCAAGGGCACCGTGGTGCGCCTGGAGGTGATCCCCAAGAGCGAGGGCATCGGCGGCCGCGCCCGCGAGGTGGTGCTGGTGCGCGACACTATCAAGCTGGAGGACAAGGCGGCCAAGAGCAAGATCCTGGAAGGCCCCGACTACGGCGGCCTCAAGATCGGCGTTATCGACCTGCCCGCCTTCTACCGCGACTTCGCCGGCCAGGCGGCGGGCAAGCGCGATTTCCGCAGCACCACCCGCGACGTGCGCAAGCTCCTGCTGGAGCTGGAGGACAAGGGCGTCGACGGCATCATCATCGACCTGCGCGGCAACGGCGGCGGTTCGCTGGCCGAGGCCACCGAGCTGACCGGCCTGTTCATCGACCAGGGGCCGGTGGTGCAGATCAAGGACGCCGCCAGCAACGTGGAGCTGGAGAAGGATACCGACCCGGGCGAGATCTACACCGGGCCGCTGGTGGTGCTGGTGGACCGCAACAGCGCCTCCGCCTCCGAGATCTTCGCCGGCGCCATCAAGGACTGGGGGCGCGGCCTGGTGGTGGGCGAGCCCACCTTCGGCAAGGGCACGGTGCAGACCCTGGTCAACCTGGCCCGCTATCTGCGCAGCGAGCAGGATCTGGGGCGGCTGCGCCTGACCATGGCCCAGTTCTTCCGCGTGCTGGGCGCCAGCACCCAGTTGCGCGGGGTGGAGCCCGACATCGAGTTCCCCACCGCGCAGGGCGCCCGCGACTACGGCGAACGCGCCCTGGACCACGCCATCCCCTGGGCCGCCATCAAGCCGGTGATCGACAAGCCGCGGGTCCGCTTCCCGATCGCCTATCTCAAGGACCGCAGCGACAAGCGCATCGCCAAGGACCCGGGCTTCCGCTTCCTGGTGGACCAGGAAAAGGAATTCATGCGCATGAAGAAGATCAAGAGCGCGCCTCTCAACGAGGCCAAGCGGCGCGCCGAGCGCGAGCAGCGTGAACAACGTCTGCTGGCGCTGCGCAACCGCCTGCGCGCCTGGCGCGGCCTGCCGCCGTTGAAGAGCCTCAACGACGAGGACGAGGACGAGCGGCTGGCGCATGCCGACGAGGACCCGGAAGGGGTGAACCGCATCATGCTGGAGGAGACGGCGCGCATCCTGGCCGACTGGATCCGCGCCAGCCGGCCGCTCACTGCGCAGCGGCAGTAGCCGGGAGAGGGTGCGGTCGCCCCGTCCCTTGGCTACAATGCGCGCCTTTCCCCGGAGGAGCGCCGCCGCATGCCAGCCCGTCCCGCCGCCCGTTTCCGCCCGATCGTGCCCCTATCCGGGCATGGCCAGAATCGGGAGCGCCCATGTTCGCGCTGACCGGCCCCCGCCTGGCGGCGCTGCGCGAGTCGGTCGATCCGGACTGCATCCGCAACACCCGCATGGGCATCGAAAAGGAAAGCCTGCGCGTGGCGCGCGACGGCGGCATCGCCCGCACCCCCCATCCGGCGGCCTGGGGAGCGGCCCTGACCCATCCCTGGATCACCACCGACTATTCCGAGGCCCTGGCCGAGTTCATCACCCCGCCGCTGCCCAGCTCCGGCGAGGCGTTGGACTTCCTCGCCGATATCCAGAGCCACGCCTACCGCCTGCTCGAGGACGAGTTCCTGTGGGCCACCAGCATGCCCTGCGTGCTCGCCGGCGAGGAGAACATCCCCATCGCCGAGTACGGCGATTCCAATCTGGGGCGCATGAAGCATGTCTACCGCGTGGGCCTGGGCTGGCGCTACGGGCGGGTGATGCAGGTGATCGCCGGGGTGCATTTCAACTGGTCGCTGCCGGAGGCCTTCTGGCCCGCCTGGGCCCGGGTGCTGGGGGAGGGCGACGCCGACCGCCTGCGCGATGGGGCCTACATGGGCATGGTGCGCAATCTGCAGCGCATCGGCTGGCTGGTGCCCTATCTGTTCGGCGCCTCGCCGGCGGTGTGCAAGTCCTTCTTCGCCGACGGCACCAGCCGTCTCCAGGTGTTCGACGAGCACACCTTCTACGAGCCCTATGCCACCTCGCTGCGGATGGGCGACATCGGCTACCAGAATAAGCGCGAGGACGGCCTGGGCATCCATGTCTGCTACCGTGACCTGGAAACCTATGCCCGCTCCCTGCTGTATGCGGTGACCACCCCCGCCGAGGCCTGGGAGCGCATCGGGGTCAAGGTGGACGGGGAGTACCGCCAGCTCAACGCCAATCTGTTGCAGATCGAGAACGAGTACTACAACACGGTGCGCCCCAAACAGGTGCTGGACCGCCTGGAGAGCCCGGCGGTGGCCCTGCTGGCACGCGGCATCCGCTATGTGGAGCTGCGCTCCCTGGACGTCAACGCCTACCATCCCCTGGGGGTGGACGAGGTGCAGCTTCGCTTCCTGGAGGCGCTGATGTTCACCTGCCTGCTGGCCGACAGTCCGGGCCTCTCCGGCGAGGAACTGGCCGAGATCAACGACAACATCCTCACCGTGGCCCATCGCGGGCGCGAGCCAGGGCTGGCGCTGCGCTGCCGCGGCCGCCCGGTGCCGCTGCGCGACTGGGGGCAGCGGGTGCTGGAGGCGGTGATGCCGGTGGCCGAGTTTCTGGATGAGCTGCATGGCGGCCATCACTACGAGGATGCGGTGGACGACCAGCTCCGCAAGCTGCTGCAGATCGACCTGCTGCCCTCGGCGCGCATGCTGGCGGAGATGCGCGACCGCGGCGAGGGCTTCTACGGCTTCGCGCGCCGCCTGTCGATGGCCCATCACCGCTATTTCAGCGAACGCGCCCTGGCCCCCGAGCGGGTCGCCGAGTTCGAGCGCATGGCCGAGCGCTCGCGCGCCGAACAGGCCGCCATCGAGGCCGCCGACGAACAGGACTTCGACAGCTTCCTGGCCGACTACTTCGCCCAGACCTACCGCGCCCTGGAGGACTGAACCGCCCCTGCTCGAAACCACGGTCGGACCTGAAGGCCCTCCCACAGCGAGGAATCGTCGCAGTACCTGTGGGAGCGGCTTCAGCCGCGACCGTCGAAGTCCTCGTTGCCGTGTCGGCAGGCGCGCCGGTAGAGCCGTAGCAGGCGCAGCCCTGCCTGTTCCGGATGGTCGCCGAACACCAGCACCCCGTCCTCGTGGCCGCCCATCACGATCACCCCGTCGCACAGGGTCTCGGGGAGGGTCAGCAGGCGTTCCACCTCGCGCGCCATGGCCGGGGTGCCGTATTCCGCCGCCGGATCGGTGACCGGCAGGCTCAGCGCTGCGGCGCGGCGCCATATCAGGGGTTCATGGACATGGATCACGAAGCCGGTGCCGGGACGCAGGGCATAGAGCTGACCGTGGGTCAGCGATTCGGAGGAGGGCTTCACCGGCCCTTCCGACATCACCCGGTTGGCCTCCAGGTCCCATTCCCGCACCCAGGCGATGTTCTCAGGGTGCAGCTCCACCTTGCTGCCGGTCTGGGAGCCGGTGATCAGGAAGCCTGTCTCGCCACGCTGGCTGATGTTGCCGTAGGCGGCGCCGCCGAAGCGCTGCGGGGGATAGCGGCCGATGCCCCCCAGGGCGCGGCAGCGGCCGAACCAGTCGACGATGGCCCGGGTGTCCGCCCAGTCCGGCAGGGGGCCCTTGTGATGCTCCAGGTGGAAGCGGATGACGCCTTCGCTCGGCCGACCGGGTGTGTCGCTCATCACGGTTCTCCTGTACTCGTCGCCAGTTTGCGCCACTGCCCCCCCGCTGCCAAGTGGCAGGACCGTATCGGAGCTGCTAGCCTTGCGCGCGATCACCATCAAGGAGAAGGCAGACATGGAACAGCCGGCCGCACCCCAGCCGCAGTCTCTGGCCTTTCACGGCCGTGGCGCCGAGTATTTCCGCATCTGGATCGTGAACCTGGTGTTGACGGTGCTCACCCTGGGCATCTATTCCGCCTGGGCCAAGGTGCGGACCAAACGCTATTTCCTGGGCAACACCCGCCTCGGCGAGGACAGTTTCGATTACCACGCCACCCCCATGATGCTGCTCAAGGGGCGGCTGATCGCCCTGGCGCTGGCCGTGCTCTACCTGGTGCTGTCCAACGTGGCGCCGGTGGCCAGCATGGTGATGGTGGGGCTGCTGATGCTGGTGACTCCCTGGATCATCTGGCGCTCGCACCGCTTCAACGCCCTGATGACCTCCTTCCGCAACGTGCGCTTCGACTTCGACGGCACCCTGCGCGAGGCCTACGAGGTCTTTCTCTGGCTCCCCTTCCTGCCGCTGGCGGTGGGTCTGGTGGTGGCGGTGGTGATGTACTTCGGGCTGGGCGCCGAGCTGAAGGCACTGCTGGGACCCGTGGTCGCACTCAGCGTGCTGTTCAGCTATCTGCTCACGCCCCATGTCCACCGGCGCGCCAACGGCTACCTGCTGGACAACCTGCGTTTCGGCGACGGCGCCTTCGCCGCAGCCCTCTCCTCCCGGCCCTACTACGGGGCCTATCTCAAGGCCTTCCTGGGCTTCCTGCTGGTGGGGGTGCTGGTCGTCATTGTGGGGAGCCTGGTGATGGGTCGCCAGGTCGCCGCGATGCGGGCCGCGGGCGGGGAGATGACGGTGGACCCTATGCAGATGGCGGCGATGGCGGGGGTCATGTACCTGGTGTTCATCGTGTTGGGCCTCTGGTTCAAGAGCTATCTCGAGGCCCGGCTGCGCAACTACGCCCTCTCCCAGACCCGCCTGGACGAGGTGGCCGAGCTGCATTCCGATCTGCGCACCGGCCCCCTGTTCCGCATTCAGTTGGGCAATCTGCTGCTGCTGTTGCTCACCCTGGGGCTGGCCTGGCCCTGGGCGGTGACCCGCCTCTACCGCTACCGCACCGAGCATCTGCACGCCACGGTGCGTGACGATCTCGGCCGCTATGTGAGCGAGCGCCAGCGGCGCGCCTCTGCCCTGGGCGAGGAGATGGGCGACGTGTTCGACGTCGGCGGGCTCGGCTTCTGATGCCGCTGCTGCGCGGCCACTGGCACCCGCCGGGCAGCGCCGCCCGTCACCCCGCGGAGCTGCGCCTGGAGGGGGGCGGCTTTCTGCTCCGCATCGAGGACGGGGAGACCCGCAGCGGCCGCTTCGATACCCTGCAGATCAGCGACCGGGTGGGCGACATCCCGCGCCGCCTGGAGCTGGAGGACGGCTCGATCTTCGAGACCGCCGACAACGATGCGGTGGATGCCGCCATCCGCGCCGCCGGACATCCCGCGGCGCGCAGTCACCTGGTGCACCGCCTGGAGAGCCGCTGGCACTGGATCCTGGCGGCGCTGCTGCTGGCCGCGGGACTGGTGTTCGTCACCTTCCGCTGGGGCATCCCCTGGGCGGCCAGGGAGATCGCCCTGGCGCTGCCTGACTCGGCCAACCAGCAGATCTCCGAGGGCGCCCTGGAGCTGCCGGACAAGTGGGTGTTCGAGCCGAGCGCCCTGCCGCAGGCGCGCCGCGAGGCGATCCGCCAGCGTTTCCGGGCGCGCCTGCTGCCGAAGGGGCAGGGACGGTTCCGGCTGCATTTCCGCGACATGGGCGATGTGCCCAACGCCATGGCCCTGCCTTCGGGCGACATCGTGGTGACCGACCGCCTGGTGACGCTGGCCGAGAGCCCGGAGGAGATCGACTCGGTGCTGCTGCACGAGATCGGCCACGTGATCCACCGCCACGGGCTGCAGAGCGTGATCCGCAGCTCCTTCGTGGGCATCGGCGCCCTGCTGGTGCTGGGCGACGTCTCGGCGGTCAACAGCCTGGCGGCGGGGCTGCCGCTGTTCCTGGTGGAGAGCCGCTATTCGCGGGGCGCCGAGGCGGAGGCCGACCGCTATGCCCTGGAGCACCTGATGACGCTGGGGGAGGACCCGGCGGTGTTCGGGCGCATGCTGCAGCGTCTGGAGGCGGCCGCCCGGGCGGACCAGAGCGACGACGAGGAGGGCGCCCGCCGCCTCGCCAGCTTCCTCGACAGCCACCCGCTCACCGAGGACCGGGTGGCCCAGGCACGCCGTTACTCGGAGCGGTTCCACGCGCAACGGCGGTGAGCCCGGAAGGACCGGCTGGTGGTACAATCGCCGGTTCCTTCACTGCGAACTGCCTGTCATGTCGCTCAACACCACAGAAGAGATCATCGAGGACCTGCGCCGCGGCCGCATGGTCATCATCATGGACGATGAGGACCGCGAGAACGAGGGCGACCTGGTGATGGCGGCCGAGAAGGTGACGCCCGAGGCGATCAACTTCATGGCGCGCTACGGGCGCGGCCTGATCTGCCTGACCCTCACTCCCGAACGCTGCCGGCAACTGCGTCTGCCGCTGATGGTCAACACCGACAACCAGCTCGAGGCGACCAACTTCACCGTCTCCATCGAGGCCGCCGAGGGGGTCACCACAGGCATCTCGGCGGCCGACCGCGCCACCACCATCCTGGCCGCGGTGGCGCCCGACGCCCGTCCCGAGGACCTGGTGCAGCCGGGTCACATCTTCCCGCTGATGGCCCAGCCGGGCGGGGTGCTGGTGCGCGCCGGCCACACCGAGGCGGGCTGCGATCTGGCGCGCCTCGCGGGGCTGGAGCCTTCCGCGGTGATCGTGGAGATCCTCAACGAGGACGGCACCATGGCGCGCCGCCCCGACCTGGAGCGCTTCGCCGCCGAGCACGATCTCAAGATCGGCACCATCGCGGACCTGATCCAGTACCGCATCCGCAACGAGAAGACGGTGGAGCTGGTCAGCGACTGCCTGCTGCCCACCCGCCACGGCGACTTCCATCTCTACGCCTACCAGGACATCGTGGGCAACGACATCCACCTGGCGCTGGTGAAGGGCGAGATCCATCCCGAGGAACCGGTGCTGGTGCGGGTGCATGTGCAGAACAGCCTGTGCGACCTGTTCGAGAGCACCCGCGACTGCGGCTGGCCGCTGCGCTCGGCGATGGATCATGTGGCGAACGAGGGGGCCGGCGTGATCGTGGTGCTGCGCAACTACGACACCGCGCGCGACATCGTCAACCGCATCGAGGAGTTCAAGCACGGCATCAAGCCCGAGCCGCGCTGCGACGGCAAGTCCTCGAAGAACGACGAGGAGCTGCGCACCATCGGCGTGGGCGCCCAGATCCTCACCGACCTCGGGGTGCGCAAGATGCGCGTGATGAGCGCGCCCAAGCACCTGCACGCCCTGGCCGGCTTCGATCTGGAAGTGACCGAATTCGTGAACACCGACGAGAAACAAGAGGCTTAGTGATGAGCATCAACACCATCGAAGGCGGCATGACCGTCGAAAACGCCCGCTTCTGCGTGGTGGTCTCCCGCTGGAACAGCTTCGTCGTGGACAGCCTGGAGGCCGGCGCCATCGACACCCTCAAGCGCCACGGCGCCCGCGAGGAGGACATCACGGTGGTGCGCCTGCCGGGCGCCTTCGAGATGCCGCTGGTGCTGGACAAGGTGGCGGCCTCCGGCGAGTACGATGCCATCGTCGCCCTGGGCGCGGTGATCCGCGGCGGCACCCCGCACTTCGAGTACGTCGCCGGGGAATGCGTCAAGGGCATGGCGCATGTCAGCCTCAAGCACGGGGTGCCGATCGCCTTCGGCGTGCTCACCGTGGACACCATCGAGCAGGCCATCGAGCGCGCCGGCACCAAGGCCGGCAACAAGGGGGGCGAGGCGGCGGCCAGCGCCATCGAGATGGTCAACCTGCTGCGGCGGCTGTGAGGCGACGGTGAGTCGACAACGCAGCAAGGCCCGCAGCCTGGCGGCCCAGGCCCTCTACCAGTGGCAGATGGCCGGGCAGCCGGTGTCCGAGATCCTGGCCCAGTTCCTCACCGAGCACGCCGAGACGCGCTTCGACCGCGACTACTTCCGCGACCTGCTGGAGGGGGTGCCGCGCGAGCTGACGGCGCTGGACGAGGCGCTGGCGCCGGCGCTGGACCGCGACATCGAACGCGTGGACCCGGTGGAGCGGGCCATCCTGCGCCTCGGCGCCTACGAGCTGCTGCGCCATCCCGAGATCCCCTACAAGGTGGCGATCAACGAGGCGGTGGAGCTGGCCAAGCTGTTCGGCGCCGAGCAGGGCCATCGCTACGTCAACGGGGTGCTGGACCGCACCGCGCGCCGTCTGCGCGCGCTGGAGACCGGCGCCGGCAACGCGGCGGGCTGAGCATGGCCGGCGAATTCGACCTCATCCGGCGGCATTTCCGCCAGGCCACCGCTCCGCGCGAGGACGTGCTGCTGGGGATCGGCGACGACTGCGCCCTGCTGGCGGTGCCGCCGGGGCGGTCGCTGGCGGTGAGCAGCGACACCCTGGTCTCGGGGCGCCACTTCCATCCGGACACCGACCCGGAGGCGCTGGGCCACAAGGCGCTGGCGGTCAATCTCAGCGACCTGGCGGCGATGGGCGCCGAGCCCGCCTGGGTCAGCCTCTGCCTGACCCTGCCGGAGGCGGACGAGGCCTGGCTGGCCGCCTTCATGCGCGGCTTCTCGGCGCTGGCGGAACGCTTCGAGGTGCAGCTCGTGGGGGGCGACACCACCCGCGGCGAGCTTTCGATCAGCATCACGGTGCACGGCCTGGTGGAGCCGAAACGCGCGATGCGCCGCGACGCCGCCCGCCCCGGCGATCTGGTGTACGTCACCGGCCAGCTCGGGGATGCGGGCCTGGCGCTGCTGGCGCGTCAGGGGCTCTATGTGCGCGACGGCAGCATGGCCTCGCTGATGGCGCGGCTCGACCGCCCCGAGCCGCGGGTCGCCGAGGGGCGCCAGGCGGCCGGCTTCGCACGCGCCGCCATCGATCTCTCCGACGGCCTGGGCTCCGATCTCGGCCATCTGTGCGAGGCGAGCGGGGTGGGCGCCCTGCTGTACCTGGAGAGCCTGCCGGTCTCCGAGGCGGTGCGCGACTATGTCGCCGAGACCGGCGACTGGTCCCTGCCGCTCTCCGCGGGCGACGACTACGAGCTGGTGCTGACCGTGCCCGGCGACCGCCAGCAGGCCTTCGAGGCGGCGGCGCGCCACTGGGCGGTGCCGGTGGCCTGGGTGGGCATGATCGAGCACGGCCGTGGGGTGCGGGCGATCCATCCCGACGGCAGCCACAGCGAGCAGGTGGCCACCGGTTATGACCACTTCCGCGACTGAGCGCCGGCCGCGGCCCGATCTGGGCCGGCCGCTGCACTTCCTCGCCTTCGGGTTCGGCGCCGGCTGCTCCCCCAAGGCGCCCGGCACCATGGGCACCCTGGTGGCGGTGGCGCTGTATCTGCCGCTGTCCCATCTCTCTCTGCCGGCGTATGCGGCCGTCACCCTGGCGGTCGCGCTGGCGGGGATCCCCATCTGCGGCTGGTCCGCCCGGCAGCTCGGGGTCCACGACCACCCCGGCATCGTCTGGGACGAGATCGTCGGCTATCTCGTGACCCTGCGGGGGGCGCCCGCAGGGCAGGGCTGGGTGGTGGCCGGCTTCGTGCTGTTCCGCCTGTTCGACATCCTCAAGCCCTGGCCGATCCGCTGGCTGGACCGGCGGGTGGGCGGCGGACTGGGCATCATGCTCGACGACCTGGCCGCCGGCGCCGCCGCCGCGGTCTGCCTGCAGCTCGCGGCATACTGGTTCGCCGCTTGAGGTGGCCGGGGATCTCTTC
>CAZVIG010000003.1:0-10770 GCA_964627395.1 uncultured Sedimenticola sp. | reverse complement strand
CTCTTCTATCGTTGGCGCACCAGGGAGGGAGACATGAACCGCGCGATCATCCTGCTGACGATTTTCTTCGTACTCGCCGGCGCGCCGGCCGGCGCCGCCCAGGTGCGGGTGCTGGCGTTGTTTCCGGGCAAGGCGCTGCTGGAGGTGGACGGCCAGCGCAAGGTGCTGCGCGAGGGCCAGTCGCTGGGCCCGGCGCGCCTGGTCGCCGCCGATCCGCAGCGGGCGCGCGTGGCGGTGGACGGCCGGGTGGAGATCCTGCGGGTGGGCAGCGCCGTGGCCAGCCGCTATGTTCCGCCGCAGCGCGAGGAGATCCGCATCCTGCGCGAGGGCGACGCCTTTCACCTGGACGGCCTGATCAACGGCCAGCCGGTGCGCCTGCTGGTGGACACCGGCGCCACCACGGTGGCGATGAGCGAGCGCGAGGCGCGCCGCCTGGGTATCCCCTATGTCGCCGAGGGGCAGGGCGCTCTGTCGCGCACCGCCTCCGGCGTGGCCCGCGGCTATGCGGTGCGCCTGCGCAGCCTGAAGATCGGCAACCGCACCTTCAGCAACGTGCGCGCCATCGTGGTGCAGGGGGACTACCCCGAGGAGGTGCTGCTGGGGATGAACGTGCTGGCCGCCTACGAGATGGAGCACCGCGGCAACCTGATGATCCTGCGCAGTCGCCGCTGAGGGCGGCGCGGCTCAGCCCTGTTCGGCGGCGGCCGCGGCGGCCTCCTTGTCGAACTCGATCAGGGCGTAGGCGGAGTGGTTGTGGATGGACTCGAAGTTCTCCGACTCCACGGTATAGGCGCAGATGCGGTCGTCGGCGTTGAGACGCGCGGCCACGTCGCGCACCATGTCCTCCACGAACTTGGGATTGTCGTAGGCGCGCTCGGTGACGTACTTCTCGTCCGGGCGCTTGAGCAGGCCGTACAGCTCGCAGGAGGCCTCCTGCTCCACCATCTCGATCAGCTCCTCGATCCAGACGAACTTGCAGGTGCGCACCGTCACGGTGACGTGCGAGCGCTGGTTATGGGCGCCATAGTCGGAGATGGACTTGGAGCAGGGGCACAGGCTGGTCACCGGCACCACCACCTTGATCGACATCTCCGGGTGACCGTCGCGGATCTCGCCGATCAGGGTCACCTCGTAGTCCAGCAGGCTCTCCACGCCGGAGACGGGCGCCTTCTTGTTGATGAAGTAGGGGAAGGTCATCTCGATGTGGCCCTGCTCCGACTCCAGGCGCTCGGCCATCTCGGTGAGCATCTGCTTGAAGGTGTCCACCGAGATCTCACGTTCGTGGGCGTTGAGGATCTCCACGAAGCGCGACATGTGCGTGCCCTTGAAGTTGTGCGGCAGGTACACGTACATGCTGAAATTGGCGATGGTGTGCTGTTCGCCCTCGCTGCGGTCCGCGACGCGCACCGGGTGGCGGATGTCCTTGATGCCGACCTTGTTGATGGCGATGCGGCGGGTGTCGGCGCTGGCCTGGACATCCTCGATCTCGGCGGGGTTCACGGGTTTGCTGACTGCGGTCATGGGCGGCCTGGGCGGAGCGAGCCCGCACCTCGATAAAGTTGAGTGAATTGCTGGGAATTGTACTCTGTCCACCCGGTCGCGGCCAAGCGAACGAAACATGCTAATGAGCCGGGTATTATGCCTCTCCCTACCGCCGGCGGTCCACCACGTAGAGCGCGAGCTGGCGCAGCATGGCGGCGGCGTCGCCGAAGGGACGCAGGGCCTCCAGGGCGTCCTCCAGCAGCTCGGCGGCCAGCTCGCGCGAGGCCTCCAGCCCCAGCACCGCGGGGTAGGTGGGCTTGTCGTCGGCCGCGTCCTTGCCGCGGGTCTTGCCGATCTCCGCCGGGTCGCCCTCCACGTCCAGGATGTCGTCGCGGATCTGGAACGCCAGGCCGATGCACTTGGCGTAGCGGTCCAGGGCGCGCAGGGCGTCGTCGTCCGGGGCCTCGGCGCACAGGGCGCCCAGGCGCACGCTGGCGCGGATCAGGGCACCGGTCTTGTGGATGTGCATGTTCTCCAGTTCCGCGGGGCTCAGCTCGCGGCCTACGGCGTCGATGTCCAGGGCCTGGCCGCCGGCCATGCCGCGCGAGCCGGCGGCCTGCGCCAGCTCGTCCACCATGCGCAGCCGCGTCGCCGCCGGCAGGTCCAGCGCCGGGTCGTGGGCCAGGAGGCGGAAGGCGAGGCTCTGCAGGGCGTCGCCGGCGAGGATGGCGGTGGCCTCGTCGAAGGCGCAGTGGCAGGTGGGACGGCCGCGGCGCAGCTCGTCGTCGTCCATCGCCGGCAGGTCGTCGTGCACCAGCGAGTAGGCGTGGATCAGTTCTACCGCGCAGCCGGGCACGTCCAGCCGTGCCTCGGGCGCATCCAGGAGCAGGCCGGCGGCACGGGTCAGCACCGGGCGCAGCCGCTTGCCGTTGCCCAGGGTGGCGTAGCGCATCGCCTCGTGCAGCCGCGTCGGCGGAATGCCGGGCGCCGGCAGGCGCCGGTCCAGCGCCTGTTCTATGCGTGCCCGGCTGTCCTCCAGGAAGTGCCGGAAGGCGGGTTCAGAGGTCACTTTCGAAGGGTTCCGTGTCGGCCTCGGGGGTGTTGGCGGTGAGCACCTTCACCTTTTGCTCCGCCTGGTCCAGCGCCGCCTGGCAGCGGCGCGTGAGGGCCACGCCCTTCTCGAAGGAGGCGAGCGATTCCTCCAGCGAGAGTTCGCCGGATTCCATGCGCTCGACCAGGGATTCCAGCTCCGCCAGGGCCTCTTCGAAAGAGATGTCGTCGGTTGCTTCTTTGCTCACGGGCTCGGGTGCCTGCGGGTGTCGTGGTGAGGCCATTCTATATCGAAAACCGTAGCGGCCGAACGGCGGCGCCGATGCGCTTCGTCCGGCTGCCGGCCGCATTTTCGGTCGGGAGGGGCCCGGCCGCGCGGCGATCGGGGTAAACTTCGCGCCTGGACATCGACTCGGAGTGACGAATTTGTTCCGCCACCTGTTGCCCCTGCTGCTCGTCATGTCGTCCGCCGTCGCCGCGGCGGCCACCGACGTGGCCGACCCCTATGCCCGCTTCGAGGAACAGAACGACTACAACGAGGCGCTGGAGGTGCCCTGGGTGGAGCTGGAAGTGCAGGTGGGGAAGGGGCCGGATGAGGATGCGCTGGTAGAGCTGGAGAACCGGCATCTGCCGCCGGGCATGCGTCTGTTCGCCGATTTGAAGCACCTGAGCGTGTCGGACAAGGATCACGTCAGCCGCCTGTGGCTGGTGGTGCGCTCCCGGCAGGGGGCGGAGAACGCCAGCTACGAGGGCTTCCGCTGCTCGACCGGCGAGTACAAGATCTATGCCTACTACAACCCCCAGCGATCCAAGCCGCTGCGCCCGGTGAAGCTGCCGCGCTGGCGGCCCATCCGGCGCGGGAGCTGGCGTGCCGAGCTGGCGCGCGAGACGCTCTGCTCCGACACCAACCCGCGCGACCCCGACGCGGTGCGGGTGCATCCGCAACCCGAGGCCACCGACTACCGTTCCCCCTACGAATGACCGATCACCGGATCGAAGTGCGTATCCCATGACCCAGTACGACGCCTCCGCCATCGAGGTCCTCAGCGGCCTGGAGCCGGTGCGCAAGCGCCCCGGCATGTACACCAACACCGACCGTCCCAATCACCTCGCCCAGGAGGTGATAGACAACAGCGTGGACGAGGCCCTGGCCGGTTTCGCCAAGACCATCGAGGTGCGCCTGTTCAAGGACGGTTCGCTGGAGGTGGCCGACGACGGGCGCGGCATGCCGGTGGACATCCACCCCGAGGAGGGGGTGCCGGGGGTGGAGGTGATCCTCACCCGGCTGCATGCCGGCGGCAAGTTCTCCAACAAGAGCTATCAGTTTTCCGGCGGCCTGCACGGGGTGGGCGTGTCGGTGGTCAATGCGCTCTCGAAGCGGCTCGATGTCTGGGTCAAGCGGGGCGGCAAGGAATATCACATCGCCTTCGAGAACGGCGAAAAGGTCGAGGACCTGCAGGTGATCGGCAAGGTGGGGCGCAACAACACCGGCACCCGCATCCGCTTCTGGCCCGATCCGCAGTTCTTCGACTCGCCGAAGTTCAATCTGCGCCAGCTCCGGCATGTGCTGCGCGCCAAGGCGGTGCTCTGCCCGGGGCTGCGCATCCGTTTCTTCGTCGAGGGTGAGGCGGAGCACGACGAGTGGTACTACGAGGACGGCCTGCGCGACTACCTGCTGGACGCCCTGGCGGACACCCCGCTACTGCCCGAGGAACCCTTCGTCGGCTCCATGGCCGGCAACCAGGAGGCGGCGGACTGGGCGGTGGTGTGGCTGCCCGAGGGCGGCGAGGCGGTCACCGAGAGCTACGTCAACCTGATCCCCACCCCCCAGGGCGGGACCCATGTCAACGGCCTGCGCACCGGGCTGACCGAGGCGGTGCGCGAGTTCTGCGAGTTCCGCAACCTGCTGCCGCGCGGGGTCAAGCTGGCGCCGGACGACGTCTGGCAGAACATCAGCTATATCCTGTCGGTGAAGCTGGCCGATCCGCAGTTCTCCGGACAGACCAAGGAGCGTCTTTCCTCTCGCGAGTGCGCCGCGTTCGTCTCCGGCGTGGTCAAGGACGCCTTCGCCCTGTGGCTCAACCAGCACGTGGAGATGGGCGAGCGCATCGCCGAGCTGGCGATCAACGCCGCCCAGGCGCGCCAGCGCGCCGGCCGCAAGGTGGTGCGCAAGAAGATCACCCAGGGCCCGGCGTTGCCGGGCAAGCTGGCCGACTGCCTGTCCGACGACCCGGAGCGCACCGAGCTGTTCCTGGTGGAGGGGGATTCCGCCGGCGGCTCGGCCAAGCAGGCGCGCGACCGCAACTTCCAGGCCATCATGCCGCTGCGCGGCAAGATCCTGAACACCTGGGAGGTGGACCCGGCCGAGGTGCTGGCCTCCCAGGAGGTGCATGACATCTCGGTGGCGATCGGCGTGGAGCCGGGCAGCGACGACCTCTCCAAGCTGCGCTTCGGCAAGATCTGCATCCTCGCCGATGCCGACTCCGACGGCGCGCACATCGCCACCCTGCTGTGCGCCCTGTTCGTGCGTCACTTCCGCCGCCTGGTGCAGGAAGGGCACGTCTATGTGGCGATGCCGCCGCTGTACCGCATCGACGTGGGCAAGCAGGTCTTCTACGCCCTGGACGAGCACGAGCGCCAGGGCATCCTCGACCGCATCGCCGCGGAGAAGCTGCGCGGCAAGGTCACCATTCAGCGCTTCAAGGGCCTGGGCGAGATGAACCCCGCGCAACTGCGCGAGACCACCATCCACCCCGACACCCGCCGTCTGGTGCAACTGGTGCTGGAGCCGGGCGACGACACCAACGGCCTGCTGGACATGCTGCTGGCCAAGCGCCGCGCCGCGGACCGGAAGCGCTGGCTGCAGGAGAAGGGCGACCTCGCCGAAGTGGCGCTCTGAACGCCAATCCTAAAGAATCCTGCGCAGCGACCGTCACGGTGTTGACATGGATCAACCCCTGACGATAAGAACATGCTAATGTTCTTTATGTCGTTCCGACCCACCCACGAGGATCATCGGATGCGGATTTCCCGCCTGTTGTCGATGCTGTTGTTGGCCTGCCTCCCGATCGCGGCACAAGCCCTGCCCGACGGGCGCGCGCTGTACATCCAGCACTGCGCCGCCTGTCACCAGTTCGAGGGCTCCGGCGGCATCGGCCTGCCGCTGACCGCGGAGAAGTTCGTGGACTACAGCGACGACTACCTGTTCAAGAGCATCCGCAACGGCCGGCCGGGGCGCATCATGCCCAGCTTCGTGGAGCTGAGCGACGCCCAGGTGAAGGCCATCGTGCGCTTCCTGCGCCAGCGTACCGGCACCAAAGACCATCCCTACGATCCAAAGCCCCTGAAGGGGGATCCCAAGCGCGGCAAGGCGCTCTACGAGAAGCACTGCGTCGCCTGCCATGCGAAGGACGGCATGGGGGCGGGCGAGGGCACCGGCGTGACCCTGTCGCGCAAGCGCTCCTTCCTGGTGATGCCGGCGGCCATCGCCAACCCCGGCTTCCAGAAGTCGGCCACCGACGCCATGATCCGGCAGATCATCACCCACGGCCGGCCCGCCTCGGGGATGCCCACCTTCGGCAAGCAGCTCAGCGAGGCGCAGATCACCGACATCGTGGCCTATGTGCGGGAGCTGGGGCGCCGGGTGCCGCCGGGCGAGCCTCTGCCGGCGGACGAGCCGGTATCCCACATCTACGAGTCGCCCTACGACTTCGACACCACGGTGAAGAACGTCAAGGAGGCGCTGGTGGGGAACAACTTCCGCATCTTCCCCGACCGCTTTCTGGAGCAGGGGCTCACCGACGAGTTCAGCGTCAACCAGCGCCAGGTGGGCATCCGCTTCTGCAACTTCAACAAGCTCTACGGCATGCTCAACATCGAGCCGCGCCTGGGGGTGGTGCTGCCCTGCCGGGTGACCATTCTGGAGCGGCCCGGCGGCAAGGTGTTGCTGGTGGTGCCCAACCTGCGGGTGGTCTCGCGCTGGTTCAACAACGACCAGTTGGTGGAACTCTGGGACCACATGGAGGAAACCTTCGCTGAAATTCTCGACGAGGTGACATTGTGAACCCCATCACCCGACTCGCCGTCCTGCTCCTGACCCTGTGCCTGGCCCTGCCGGCCGCCGCCGAACATGCCCAGCAGATGCTGATGTCGCGGGTGGCGATGAAGTCGGAGCTGGCCATCGAGTACCTCAAGACCGCCATCGAGGAGCACGGCTACGCCCTGGCCCACATCCAGAAGTGCGACAGCGGGCTGGCGGGCTTCGGCTTCCATTCCGACACCTACCGGGTGCTGTTCTTCGGCAAGCTGGCCGAGGTGCGCCGCATCAGCGACGAGCATCCCGAATTCACCCCCTATCTGCCCCTCAAGATTGCGGTGGAGGCGGAGAAGGACGAGACCCTGATGGTGGCGGTGGACCCGACCACCTTCGAACGCTATTTCGCCGGCGACGAGGAGATGATCATCCAATTCCGGCGCTGGCGGAACGACATCCTGTCCATCTTCCAGGACGTGCAGAAGGCCGCCGGCGACCGCGTCGCCCAGCTCGCACACCCCTGAACCGGCCCGCGCCCTCGCCGCCCATCGGGTGGGAGGGGTAGAATCCCGCCCTTCGCAGCAACCATTCGCAGGGCGATGGATCAGGAAATCGAATACAACCCCGACGGCAGCGAGCGCCTGCCCCTGGCGCAGTTCACCGAGAAGGCCTACCTGGACTACTCCATGTACGTCATTCTCGACCGCGCCCTGCCGTTCATCGGCGACGGCCTCAAGCCGGTACAGCGGCGCATCGTGTATGCCATGTCCGAGCTGGGCCTCTCGGCCACCGCCAAGTTCAAGAAGTCGGCGCGCACCGTGGGCGACGTGCTGGGCAAGTTCCATCCCCATGGCGACAGCGCCTGCTACGAGGCGATGGTGCTGATGGCCCAGTCCTTCTCCTATCGCTATCCGCTGATCGACGGGCAGGGCAACTGGGGCTCGCCGGACGATCCCAAGTCCTTCGCCGCCATGCGCTACACCGAGGCGCGCCTCACCCCCTATGCCCAGGTGCTGCTCTCGGAGCTGGGGCAGGGCACGGTGGAATGGCAGCCCAATTTCGACGGCACCCTGGAGGAGCCGCGCGCCCTGCCGGCGCGGCTGCCCAACATCCTGCTCAACGGCGCCACCGGCATCGCGGTGGGCATGGCCACCGACATCCCGCCGCACAATCTGCGCGAGGTGGCCGCCGCCTGCATCCGCCTGATCGAACAGCCCAAGGCCACGGTGGCCGAGCTGTGCGAGCACATCCTGGGGCCCGACTTCCCCACCGAGGCGGAGATCGTCTCCGACCCCTGCGAGCTGCGCCGCATCTACGAGACCGGCAGCGGCTCGCTGCGCGCGCGGGCGCGCTGGGAGATCGAGCACGGCGCGGTGGTGATCACCGCGCTGCCCTACCAGGTGTCCGGCGCCCGGGTCCAGGAACAGATCGCGCAGCAGATGCAGGCCAAGAAGCTGCCCTGGGTGGAGGACCTGCGCGACGAGTCCGACCACGAGAACCCCACCCGCCTGGTGATCGTGCCGCGCTCCAACCGCGTGGACCTGGAGCGGCTGATGCTGCACCTGTGCGCCACCACCGACCTGGAACGCAGCTATCGGGTCAATCTCAACATGATCGGTCTCTCCGGGCGGCCCGAGGTGAAGGACCTGCGCAGCCTGCTCCAGGAGTGGCTGCGATTCCGCTTCGAGACGGTGCGCCGGCGCCTACAGTACCGCCTCGACAAGGTGGTGGACCGCCTGCACCTGCTGGAAGGCCTGCTGATCGCCTTCCTCAATCTGGACGAGGTGATCCGCATCATCCGCACCGAGGACGAGCCCAAGCCGGTGCTGATGCAGCGCTTCGATCTCACCGACGTCCAGGCCGACTACATTCTCGACACCAAGCTGCGGCATCTGGCGCGCCTGGAGGAGATGAAGATCCGCGCCGAGCAGGAGGAACTGGACCGCGAGCGCCAGGAGCTGGAGAAGACCCTGGGCTCCAAGGCGCGCATGAAGACGCTCATCAAGAAGGAGCTGGCGGCGGATGCGCAGAAGTTCGGCGACGAGCGGCGCTCGCCCATCGTGGCGCGGCCGCCGGCCGAGGCGATGGACGAGACCGAGCTGGCGCCCAGCGAGCCGGTCACCGTGATTCTCTCCGAGAAGGGCTGGGTGCGCGCCGCCAAGGGACACGAGATCGACCCGGCGGGGCTCAGCTACAAGGCGGGCGACGGCTATCTGGCCTCGGTGCGGCTGCGCAGCAACCAGCCGGTGGTCTTTCTCGACTCCACCGGGCGCAGCTATTCGCTGCTCGCCCACACCCTGCCCTCGGCGCGCGGCCAGGGCGAGCCGCTCACCGGCCGCTTCACCCCGCCGGCGGGGGCCGGCTTCGTGGCGGTGCTGGGCGGCGATCCCGAGGGCTGGTGGCTGCTCGCCTCCGACGCCGGCTACGGCTTCCGGGTGCAGGCGAAGGACCTGCTGGCCAACAAGAAGGCCGGCAAGGCGGTGCTGCGCCTGCCCGAGGGGGCTCGCGTGCTGCGCCCCAGCCCGCTGCACGATCCGGACACCGACCGGGTGGTGGCGGTGAGCAGCGCCGGGCGCATGCTGGTGATCCCCGCCGCCGAGCTGCCGGCGATGGCGCGCGGCAAGGGGAACCGGATCATCGGCATACCGTCCAAGGCGGTGGCGGAGCGTTCCGAATACGTGGTCGCGGTGCTGGTGGTGCCGGAGGGCGGCCGGGTGCGGGTGCTCTCCGGCAAGCGTCATCTCACCCTCAAGGCCGCGGACCTGAACGCCTACGAGGGCGAGCGCGGGCGCCGCGGCAACAAGCTGCCGCGCGGCTTCCAGAAGGTGGACGACCTGGTACTGGAGACCTGAACCGCTCACCTCCGCCCGCGTCCCGCCCGCAGGCGGGCGGCAATGAAGCCCCCCTTGGCGGAGAGGGGTTGGGGTGAGGGGGCTCTGCATCCCTGGCAGCCGAAGGTTTTTCACATTGACGGACATCCACTGAATGGCCTCACGCAGCAAGTCCAGCCGCAAGCCCGCCGCGCGCCGCAAGACGAGCGGCAGGCAGCGGCGTGGGCGCAAGTCGCAGCCGCCGCGGCGGCGCCGGATCTGGCGCTGGCTGGCCGGCCTGGCGGTGCTGGGCCTGCTGGTGTTCGGCGGCTATCTGCTGTACCTCTCGCAGCAGGTGCGGGTGGCCTTCGACGGCAAGCGCTGGGCGGTGCCGGCGCGGGTCTATGCGCGCCCCCTGGAGCTGTACGAGGGCGCCGCCCTGAGCGCCGCCCAGTTGCGCCACGAGCTGCAGATCCTGGGCTATCGCAAGGTGCGCCGGGTGCGCGCCGGCGCCCAGTGGGCGGGCGGCGGCAGCCATTTCGTGGTGCGTATCCGTCCGTTCCGCTTCTGGGACGGGGAGCAGCCGGGGTTGTATCTGGATATCCGTCTCGCCGGTGGCCAGGTCAGCCGCCTGCGCGACGCGCGCGGCCGGCCCCTGGACATCGTGCGCCTGGAACCGGCGGTGATCGGCAGCATCTATCCCGCGCACCGCGAGGACCGGGTGCTGGTGCGCCGCGCCGATCTGCCCGACGGTCTGGTGGAGGCCCTGCTGGCGGTGGAAGACCGGCGCTTCTTCAGCCACCACGGTATCGACCCGCGCGGGATCGCGCGCGCGGTCTGGAGCAACCTGCGCGCCGGCGGGGTGGTGCAGGGGGGCAGCACCCTCACCCAGCAACTGGTGAAAAACTTCTTCCTCACCCCGGAACGCAGCCTGTGGCGCAAGTTCAACGAGGCGCTGATGGCGCTGATCGTGGAGTCCCGCTACAGCAAGGACGAGATCCTGGAGGCCTACGCCAACGAGGTCTATCTGGGGCAGGACGGGGCGCGCGCCATCCACGGCTTCGGGCTGGCCGCCTGGTTCTATTTCAACCGCCCGCTGAAGGAGCTGGAGCTGCACGAGCTGGCGCTGCTGGCCGGGCTGGTCAAGGGCGCCTCCTACTACAACCCGCGGCGCCATCCGCAACGCGCGCTGAAGCGGCGCAATCTGGTGCTGGACCTGATGGCCCGCCAGGGCTTCATCAGCGAAAGGG
This sequence comes from uncultured Sedimenticola sp., assembly GCA_964627395.1. Lineage (GTDB taxonomy): Bacteria > Pseudomonadota > Gammaproteobacteria > Chromatiales > Chromatiaceae > MONJU. Next base: position 145 of record CAZVIG010000003.1, on the reverse strand, counting down.
AGGCGCGCCGCGCCAAGGCCCGGCCGCTGGGGGTGACCGCGCGCGGCCACGGCCGGCAGCACCGCTATCCCGCCTTCATCCAGCTGGGGCGGCGCCAGCTCGCGCGCGACTACCGCGAGGCGGCTCTGCCCTCCGAGGGGCTGCG
>CAZVIG010000002.1:7170-22462 GCA_964627395.1 uncultured Sedimenticola sp. | reverse complement strand
TGGAAGGCGCCGGAGGCGATGAACAGGATGTGGTCGGTGCGCACCATGCCGTGCTTGGTGGAGACGGTGCAGCCCTCGACCAGGGGCAGCAGGTCGCGCTGCACCCCCTCGCGCGAGACGTCGGCGCCGTGCGCCTCGGCGCGGCTGGTGACCTTGTCCAGCTCGTCGAGGAACACGATCCCCTGCTGTTCCACCATCTCGATGGCGCGCAGCTTGAGGTCTTCCTCGTTGACCCGCTTGGCCGCCTCCTCGTCGGTGAGCAGCTTCATGGCGTCGCGGATGCGCAGCTTGCGCCGCCGCGGCCGGCCGGCGCCCAGGTTCTGGAACAGGCCCTGGAGCTGGCTGGTCATCTCCTCCATGCCGGGCGGGGCCATGATCTCCACCCCGAGCTGCGGGCCGCTGGTCTCGATCTCGATCTCGCGCTCGTCCAGCTCCCCGGCGCGCAGCTTGTCGCGGAACTTCTCGCGGGTGCCGGAGGTGACCGCCGCAGGCGTCGCTTCCTCTTCCCAGCCGGTGGTGCGCGGCGGCGGCAGCAGGGCGTCCAGGACCCGCTCCTCGGCCGCCTCGCGCGCCACGTCGCGCACCTTCTCCATCTCCTGCTCGCGCACCATCTTGACCGCGGAGTCGGCCAGGTCGCGGATGATGGAGTCCACCTCGCGGCCCACATAGCCCACCTCGGTGAACTTGGTCGCCTCCACCTTGATGAAGGGGGCGTTGGAGAGGCGCGCCAGGCGGCGTGCGATCTCGGTCTTGCCCACGCCGGTGGGGCCGATCATGAGGATGTTCTTGGGGGTGATCTCGGGACGCAGTGCCGGGTCCACCCGGGCGCGCCGCCAGCGGTTGCGCAGGGCGATGGCCACCGCGCGCTTCGCCTCCTGCTGGCCGACGATGTGCTTGTCCAGCTCGTGGACGATCTCTTCCGGGGTGATGTCAGACATTGCTGTCGAGTTCCTCGATGACCAGGTTGTGGTTGGTATAGACGCAGATGTCGGCGGCGATGTTCAGGCCCCGCTCCACGATCTCGCGCGCCGGCAGCTCGGTGGCGTCCAGCAGGGCGCGTGCCGCGGCCTGGGCGTAGCTGCCGCCGGAACCGATGGCCATCAGGCTGTCCTCGGGCTCCACCACGTCGCCGGTGCCGGTGAGGATCAGCGAGGCCTCGGCGTCGGCCACCACCAGCAGGGCCTCCAGGCGGCGCAGCATGCGGTCGGTGCGCCAGTCCTTGGCCAGCTCCACCGCGGCGCGGGTGAGGTGGCCGGAATGCTTCTCCAGCTTGGCCTCGAAGCGTTCGAACAGGGTGAAGGCGTCGGCGGTGGCGCCGGCGAAGCCGGCCAGCACCTGGCCCTTGTAGAGGCGCCGCACCTTGCGGGCGTTGCCTTTCATGACGGTGTTGCCCATCGATACCTGGCCGTCGCCGCCGATCACCACCTTGCCGTGGCGACGTACCGAGAGAATGGTGGTTCCGCGAATCTCCTGCACGGGATCTTCCTGGCTGGGGGTGGGAAAGGGCGGATTCTAACCCATCGACGCGGACATCAGCTCCCCGCGCCGTCGGGGATGGCGGGATGGTCCGGGCGCGGCTTGTCCAGATAGTAGCCCTGGGCGAGGTCGATGCCGAAGTCGCCCAGCATGTCGAACACCGCCTCGCTGTCCACGAATTCCGCCACCGTGGTCTTGTGCAGGCCGGTGGCCACGTCCAGCATGGCGCGCAGGAAGATCTGGTTCTCCGGGTTGTTGGGCAGGTCGTGGATGAACTGGCCGTCGATCTTGAGCACGTCGGCGGCGATGTGCTTGAGGTAGGCGAAGGAGGAGAAGCCGGCGCCGAAGTCGTCCAGGCAGACGGTGCAGCCGGCCTGGTGCAGGGCCTCGATGAAGCGCTGCGCGTCCTGGATGTCGGACACCGCGGCGGTCTCGGTCAGCTCCACCAGCAGGCGCCCCGGGTCCACCCCGCCCTCGCTCAGCCACTGGCGGATGCGCTGCGGCAGAGAGGGATCGTCGAAGGAGCGCCCGGAGATGTTCACCGCCACCGGCGGCATCTCGGGATGCCGCGCCAGCAGCGCGATCACCTGGCGCAGCACCCATTGGTCGATGGCCAGGATCTTGCCGCTCTTCTCCGCGATGGGGATGAACTGGCCGGGCATGTAGAGCTTGCCGGGGGTGTCGGCGTCGCTCAGCCGCACCAGGGCCTCGAGGTGGCGCAGGGAACGGTCCGAGACCCGGTACACCCCCTGGAAATGCAGCTCGAACAGGTCGTTCTCCAGGCCGTGTTCGATGCGCTGCGCCCAGGTCATGTGCGCCATCATGGTGGAGGTGGCGTCGCGCTCGCGGTCGTACATCGACCAGGTGTTCTTGCCCTGCGCCTTGGCCTGGTACATGGCCGCGTCCGCCTGCGCCACCAGGGTCTCGATGTCCGCCGCCAGGTCGGGGTAGATGGAGATCCCCACGCTGGTGGTGATGCGGATGTTCTGGTTGCGGAAGCGGAAGGGGATGCGCGCCACCGCGCCCACGATGCGCTGCGCGAGCTGATAGACCTCCTCCAGGTCGCTGTCGATCAGGGTGACCACCGCGAACTCGTCGCCGCCGAGGCGCGCCAGCACGTCGTTCTTGCGCACCACCTGGCCCAGCTCGCCGGCGATGCGGGTGAGCACGGTATCGCCCTCGCGGTGGCCATAGGTGTCGTTCACGAACTTGAATTCGTCGAGGTCGAAATAAAGCAGGGCGAAGCGGTGCCCGAAGCGCTGCGACATGCCGATCATGCGCTCCATCTCGAGCTGGAAGCGATGGCGGTTGTAGAGCCCGGTGAGGGAGTCGCGCTCCGCCAGATAGATGAGCTGCTCGGCGGTCTGGCGCTCGTTGGTGACGTCCTCGTACAGCCACAGGCGGCCGATGGCGCGGGTCTCCTCGTCGTGCACCGGGTAGGAGACCTGGGTGAGGATGCGCCCGTCGGCGAGCTGGATCTCGAATTGCTCGCTGATCTCGTGGGTGTGCTCCACCTGCAGCACATGGCGCGAGCTGTGCATCGGGCGCGAGAAGACGTGGCGCGAGTGCTCCAGCACCTCGGCCACCGGGCGCCCCACCAGGTCCAGCTCCGGGTCCAGCGCCCACATCTCGACGAAGGCGGGATTGACGTATTCGATGCGCCGGTCCGGGGTCTCGAACAGGATGCCCAGGTTCATCGCCGAGAGCAGGGCGCGGAAGCGCGCCTGCTGGCGCTGCGACTGCACCAGCAGCTCCTGCTGGCGCGCCTCGCTGGCCTGGAGCTGGCGGCGTTCGTGCTCGTAGGCGCGGGTGCGGTCCTTGATGGCGCCGGCCATCTCGTTGAAGCTGCGCGCGAGCTGCCCGATCTCGTCGCCGTGCCGCGCCGCGAGTCGCGGCGGCATCTCGCCCCGGGTGACCGCCTCGGCCGCCTCGCCCAGCTCGCGCAACTGGCGGGTGCGCCACCACACCAGCAGCCCGGTGAGCAGCCCGGTCGCGGCCAGGGTCGCCAGGCCGATGCCCGCCAGGGTGCGCTCCTGACGCGCGAGATAGTCGCGCAGGGTGTCCAGGCGCACCCCGATATGGGCGTGTCCCACCTCCTCGCCCGCCAGGGTCACCGGGAAGTCGGTGTGGTAGACGCCCGCCGCCAGTGCCTGGCCTAGGTCGCGCGTGCGATCCTGCTCCCGGTCCGGCGCGGGCCCGGCGCGCGCCACCGGCCGGTCGTCCGCATCGTCCACCACCAGCCAGGCGAGCAGCGGGGTGCGGTCCACGATCTCGAGAGTGCGCTGCTTGAGGGCGCCGATGTCCTCGCTGAACAGCGGCGGCGCCAGGGTGGTGTTGATCAGGGCCTCCAGCGGCGCCAGGTGTTGCTGGAAATGCGCCTGGGCATAGCCCTTCATGGCGCGGTCCAGCAGCAGCCCGCCGAGGGTGAACACCAGCAACTGCACCCCCAGGACGGGCAGCAGGATGCGCAGCGACAGGGAGCGGGAGAGCGGTGTCTTCAAGGGTCGCCGCCCTCCCGTGCGGCGCGGATGCGCGCCAGATAATGGTCCAGCAGGGCGCGGTCGGCGTCGTTCACCGGGCGCACCCCCTCGAGGGCGGTGGCGTCGAAGAAATACCGGCCCTCGGCGGTGTCCGGAAAGGCGAACAGGGCCTTGCGCAGCCGCTCCAGCAGCGCCTCGCCGAGGCGCGGGTGGGCCAGGATGGCGAAGCCGGGAATGGAGTCGGAGTGCCCGATCACCACCAGGGCGCGCTTCTCCGGGGCCCGGTAGCGGCGCCAGGTGGGCAGGCCGAAGGCGGCGGCGTCCGCATCCCCCTGGATCGCCGCATACAGCGCCTGATCGTGGGACTTGCGCGGCAGCAGTTGCAGGTCGCGGCCCGGTTTCAGGCCCCGTCGTTCCAGGGTCTCGAGCGCCATCTGGTGGACGATGGCCAGCGGCGGGGGCAGCGCGAGGCGGCGCCCGCGCAGGTCGCCCAGGGTGTGGATGCCGCTGTCGCGGCGGCTCACGAACACCGCCTCGGAGCGGTTGCGGGTGAGCGCCAGCCAGCGGTAGCCGTGACGGCGCTCGGCGATCCGCCCCAGGTGTGGTGCGGTGACCAGGATGTCGTAGCGGCCGGCCGCGGTGCGTCGCTTGAAGGTGGCGAAGTCGGGCGCCGAGACCAGGCGTACCCGCTGTCCCAGGCGGGCCTCCAGATGGTCGGCCAGGGGCCGGTAGAGGGTGGCGAGCTGTTCCGGCGAGAAATAGGGGAACACCCCCAGCACCAGGGCCTGCGGGGCCGCCGCGGCGGTGCCGCTCAGCAGCAGCCACAGCAGCAGGAGGCGAGTGGCAAGGGTTCGCGGGCTCATGGCGGCAGTTCCTCGTCAGCGTTTGCGGGCGCGCGGGTGCGCCCGGTCATAGACCTCGGCCAGATGTTGGAAATCCAGATGCGTATAGACCTGGGTGGTCCCGATATCGGCATGGCCCAGCAGTTCCTGAACCGCGCGCAGGTCGCCGGAGGACTCCAGCAGGTGGCTGGCGAAGGAGTGGCGCAGCATGTGCGGATGCACGTGCAGCGGCAGCCCCTGGCGACGCGCATGCAGGGCGAGGCGCTGCTGGATGGCGCGCACCCCCAGGCGGCCGCCGCGCCGGCTCACGAACAACGCCCGCTCGCTCGGGCGCGCCAGGGTGTCGCGCACCGCCAGCCAGTCGGCCAGGGCGTGCCGCGCCAGGCGGCCCACCGGCACGCGGCGGGTCTTGTCCCCCTTGCCGGTGACCTCCAGCAGGTGGTCGTCGCCGGGCAGATCGTCCAGGTCCAGGCCCGCCAGCTCGGCCAGGCGCAGGCCGCTGGAGTAGAACAGCTCGAGGATGGCGCGGTCGCGCCGGTCCAGGGGATCGTCGCCGGGGATCTCCAGCAGGCGGCTCACCTGGTCCACGTCCAGCGCCGCGGGCAGGTGGCGGGCGCCGCGCGGGGCCTGCAGGCCGTCGGCGGGGTTGCGTGCGATGGCGCCCTCGCGCAGCAGATGGCGGAACAGGCCGCGCAGCGCGGACAGCCGCCGCTGCAGGCTGCGCGGCGAGAGCCCGGCGCCGTGGCGCTCCGCGAGATAGCGGCGCAGGTGCCGGGCGTCGCTGTCGCACCAGGGGTCCAGGCCGTGGCGCTCGCACCAGGCGGCGTAGTCGGCCAGGTCGCGCCGGTAGCCGTCCAGGGTGCGGGGGGAGAGCCGGCGCTCGAAGCGCAGGTGGTCGAGATAGTGCTGCAGCCAGTCCGTGTCGCCGCCGTCGCTCAAGGCGTCACAGCCCCGGACTGGAGACCGCACCCAGGCTGGCGCCCACCACCTCGGCGAGGCGCTTGAGGAAGTCCACGCTCTTGCCGGCGTGGAAGCGCTGCGGATCGTGGCTGCCGATCGCCAGCACCCCCACCAGGGGCGGGGCGTGCAGCGGGATCAGGGCCACCGAGCCGGTCTCCGCGGCCTGCGGGCCGAACAGGTATTCGAGCTGTTCGGGCGGCAGCTCGCCGCAGCTCGGGCGCTCGCGCTCGATGAAGTCGGCGAACATCGCCGGGCCGTATTCCGCCTTGTGCGCGGCCAGCTCCTCGGCAGAGAACAGCTTCATCTCCACCGCGTCGGCGCGGAACAGGTTGCGCAGCTCGTCCTGCAGGGTGTTGAGCACCTCGTCGAAGCTGCGCGCCTCGATCAGCGCGAGGGTGAGGCGGTGCAGGCGGTTGGCCAGGGTGTCGTTCTCGCGCGCGATGGCGATCAGCTCGTCGAGCTGGCGGCGCAGGCGCAGGTTCTGCTCGCGCAGGGTGCGCACCTGGCGCTCGATCAGGGACACCGCGTCGCCGGTGGGGTGGGGGATGTCGATCGCTGCCAGCACCCGCGGATGGCGGATCAGGAAGTCCGGGTGGGCGATCAGGTGATCGGCGACCAGCTGGTCTATGTCCCTGTCCGGCTTGTCGTCGTGCTTCAGGCTCATAGCTCGATGTCGCCCTGGAATACCTCGGTCGCGGGGCCGGTCATCCACACCGGCTCGCCTTCTCCGGCCCAGCTTATCACAAGCGTGCCGCCGGGCAGGTGGACCCGTACCCGTTCCCCGAGCAGGCCGCGCAGCCGCCCCCAGACCACCGCGGCGCAGGCGCCGGTGCCGCAGGCCAGGGTCTCGCCGGCGCCGCGCTCGTACACCCGCAGGTCGATCTCGTCCGGGCCGCGCAGCGCCATGAAGCCCACGTTGACCCGCTGCGGAAAGCGCGGGTGGGACTCGATCGCCGGGCCCAGGGTCTCCAGCGGCGCCGTGTGCACGTCCTTCACCTGCAGCACCGCATGCGGATTGCCCATGGAGACGGCGCCGATCTCCACCGTCCCCTGGGGCGTCTCCAGGGGATAGACCAGGGCGCGCGCCGGGGCCTGGAAGGGCAGGTCGGCGGGCTCCAGAGAGGGCGCGCCCATGTCCACCCGCACCTGGCCGTCGGGCTCCAGGTAGAGGGTGATAGGGCCGCGTGCGGTGCCCACCGGGATCACGTCGCTGTGGGTCAGGCCGCGGTCGCGCACGAAGCGGGCGAAGCAGCGCGCGCCGTTGCCGCACTGCTCCACCTCGGAGCCGTCGGCGTTGAAGATGCGGTAGTGGAACTCGGTGCCGGGCAGGCGCGGCGGCTCTACCAGCAGGATCTGGTCGCAGCCGACGCCGAAGCGGCGGTCGCCCAGCCGGCGCAGTTGTTCCGCGTTCAGCGTGACCGGCGCGCGGGTGGCGTCGATCACCACGAAGTCGTTGCCCAGGCCCTGCATCTTGGTGAAATGGAGTCGCATGTCCGCCTCAGAGATGGCCGCGCACCGCCAGGTGGCGGTCGCTGACCATCGCCACCTCCAGGTGCCCCAGACCCGCATCCTGCAACTGCTGCGCCACCTCGTCCACCCGCCAGGCGGCGCGCAGGGAGTTGCGGAAGTCGCGCCGCAGCACCTCCGGGGCCTCGCCGGCATGGGTCTGCACCAGGGCCTCCAGGGTCTCGGGGTCGGCGGGGCGGGCGAGATCCATCACCAGCACGCCGGCGCCGGGCCGACCGGCCTGGCGCAGGGTGCGCCACAGCACCGCCGGGTCCTCCAGGTGGTGCAGCAGGCTGTTGCTCAGCAGAAAATCGTAGGGCGGACGCGGCAGCGCGTTGCAGGGCAGGTGCAGGCGGTGCAGAACGAGGCGGGCTGCCGCCTCGGGATGCTGCGCGGCGCGTGCCCGGGCCTGCTCCAGCATCGCCTCGGCGCCGTCCAGGGCGTCGATGTGCAGCCTCGGATGACGCGCCAGCAGCGCCAGCGGGATCTCCGCCGGGCCGCAGCCCAGGTCCAGGGCGCGACCCTCCAGCGCGGGGCCGGCCAGCGTCTCCAGCAGGTTCACGAACAGGGTGTTGGGCTCGCTGAAATCGGCCTCGGCATAGGCCGCCGCCTGCGCCGGCTCGTCCATCAGCTCCTCGGGCTCGGGGACGCGCTGCATGGCCTCAGTCCGGCAGGGGGCGTTCGCCGTCGATCAGCCCCGCGACCGTCTCGCGCGGGCGCGCCAGATGCACCCGGGCGCCGTCCACCAGGATCTCCGGCGGGCGCGGCCGGGTGTTGTAGTTGGAGGCCATGGTGAAGCCGTAGGCGCCGGCGGAGCGCACCGCCAGCAGGGCGCCCTCGCGCAGCACCAGGCGGCGCTGCTTGCCCAGGAAGTCGCCGGTCTCGCACACCGGGCCCACCAGGTCGTATTCGCCGGCGCGCCCCTCGGGATGCTGCTCCACGGTGACGATCTCCTGCCAGGCCTGGTAGAGGGCGGGGCGCAGCAGGTCGTTCATGGCCGCGTCGATGATGGCGAAGTCCTTCACCTCGCCGGGCTTGAGGTATTCCACCCGGGTCAGCAGCACCCCGGCATTGGCGGCGATGGCGCGCCCCGGCTCGAGGAACAGCTCCAGCTCCAGCTCGCCCAGGCGCTGCGCCAGGGCGGCGGCGTAGTCGGCGGGCTCCGGCGGCTGCTCGTCGCGGTAGCGCACCCCGAGGCCGCCGCCCAGGTCCAGGTGGTCGATGGCGATGCCCTCCTCGCCGAGGCGCTCCACCAGCAGCAGCACCCGGTCCAGGGCGTCCAGGAAGGGGGCCAGCTCGGTGAGCTGGGAGCCGATGTGGCAGTCCACGCCGGACACCTGCAGGTGCGGCAGCTCCGCGGCGCGCCGGTACAGCGCCGGGGCCTCCTCGATGGGGATGCCGAACTTGTTCTCGCGCAGCCCGGTGGAGATGTAGGGATGGGTGCCGGCGTCCACGTCGGGATTGACCCGCAGTGCCACCGGCGCCGTCCGGCCCAGCTCGCCGGCCACCGCGTTCAGCCGTTCCAGCTCGGCGGCCGACTCCACGTTGAAGCAGCGGATGCCCACCTCCAGGGCGCGCGCCATCTCCTCGCGCCGCTTGCCCACGCCGGAGAACACCACCCGCGCCGGGTCGCCGCCGGCGGCCAGGACCCGCTCCAGCTCGCCCACCGAGACGATGTCGAAGCCCGAGCCCAGGCGCGCCAGGACGTTCAGCACCGCCAGGTTGCTGTTCGCCTTGACCGCATAGCAGACCAGATGCGGCCGTCCGGCGAAGGCGCGGTCGAAGGCGTGCCAGTGGCGCTCCAGGGTGGCGCGCGAATAGACGTAGGCGGGGGTGCCGTGACAGGCCGCGATCTCGCGCAGCGGCACCTCCTCGGCGTAGAGTTCGCCGTTGCGGTACTGGAAGTGATCCACGGCTAGCGGGCCTCGCCGGCGCCCTGCTGCGGCGGTTCGTCGGGCAGATAGAGGGGACCGCGCTGGCCGCAGGCGGCGAGCAGCAGCAAGAGTATGGAGAGCAGGATGGGGCGCATGGGCTGGTCTCGGCCGGAAACTGGCGCGAGTATAACCGCGCGGTAGGATGCACGGGAACACGACGAGGTGGCGAGATGCATGAATCGGACGATCGACCCCTGGTGATCGAGCCGCCGGGCACGGCGCGCGCCTGCGTGATCTGGCTGCACGGCCTGGGCGCCGACGGCCACGACTTCGAGCCCATCGTGCCGGAGCTGGGCCTGCCCGAGGGGCTGGGGGTGCGCTTCGTCTTCCCGCATGCCCCGGTGCGCCCGGTGACCATCAACGGCGGCTATCCGATGCGCGCCTGGTTCGACCTGCGCAGCCCGGATCTGGAGCAGGCCCCGGACCTGGAGGGGGTCGCCGAATCGGTGGAGCGGCTGATGCGCCTGGTGGCCGCGCAGGAGGCGGCCGGCATCCCGCGCGAGCGTCTGGTGCTGGCCGGTTTCTCCCAGGGCGGGGTGATCGCCCTGGAGGCGGGGCTGGGCATGGCGCCCAAGCCGGCGGGGGTGATGGCGCTCTCCACCTGGCTGGTGCGGTCGCTGGGCAGTGGCGCGGGGCTGCGGGTGTTCCAGGCGCACGGCGATCAGGACCCCATCGTGCCGCTGGCCGCGGCCCTGGCGGCGCGCGCGCGACTGGAGGCATTGGGGGCCGAGGTGGAATGGCACCAGTACCCCATGGCGCATGCGGTGCATCCGGCGGAGATCGCCGACATGGGGCGCTGGCTGCGGGCGCGCCTGGACCCGGCGCCGGAGCAGGCCGGCGCCGGCTGAGCCCTTAGCAGGATGTTGAAAAAGTCCCTCCATGGACTTTTTCAACAACGGAATCGGAAAACGCGGTTTCCCGCTTCCTTCATTTTCAATGGCTTGCAGCCATCGAAAATGGTGGCACATCCCTGTACCGCACACAGGCCGTTGAAAAACACCTTTTTCAACGGCCTGTTAGCCCGGGCGGCGGATCAGTTGGCGGCCTGCCAGGTGCCGTCCGGCTGGCGGCAGGCGGTGCCGTAGATGGTCTCCTTGCGGCCGCCGATCCAGGCCTCGGTGGTGTACTCGCGGCAGGGGCGGTTGCCCTGCTCGTAGGTGCGGGTGGGGGTGACCGCGAACTCGTTGCCGGTGTCCGGATTGCGCCAGCTCACGGTGCGCCCGGTGGGGGCGGTCTCCAGGGTCTGGGCGGCGCGATAGCGGTCGTTCTCGTCCATCGCCCGGCCGAGTTGGCCGCCCAGATAGCCGCCCAGCATGGTGCCGGCGATGGTGGCCGCGACCCGGCCGGAGCCGGAGCCCACCTGGTTGCCCAGCACGCCGCCGGCGATGGCGCCGATCACCTGGCCGGCCTCTTCCTTGGTGCCGGTGCAGCCCCCCGCGGCGAGGACGGTGGCGATCAGGCCGGCGGTCAGCAGTCGCTTGCGCATCTTCATGACGGTGCTCCCTTCGATACTGGTGGTGAAAACGGGTCTCGCTATCCCGGTTGACATCATACCCGAGGCAAAGATTCCGGTAAGGACTCGGCGGCCTCGCGCAGGCGCCGCTCCACATGGGCCTTGAAGCGCACCAGCTCCGAGAGCGGCCCGCTCAGGCCGTCGCCGGGCAGCACCCCGGTGAGATACAGCGGATAGCGGCGGCGGCCGCGGCGCAGCCCCAGCAGGAAGCGTGCGGCCTCCCGATAGACCCGGTCGCCGAGCGCGGCGGAGCTGAACTCCCGTCCGCCCGAGAGCAGGCTGAAGTCGTCCCGCCAGGGGCCGCGCGGGCCGGTGCAGAGGATCAGCTCGGTGCCCTCGTCATTGGCGGCCGCGGGCGGGCGGCTGCGCCGCACGTGCCAGTCGTCGCCCTCGCGCTCGATGCGCAGGAAGCTGACGCCGGGCGCCTCGCCGATGCCCTGGCGCCATTCCTGCACCGTCTCGAAGAAGCGCTGCTGCTGTACCAGGAAATGGCCCTCGCTGGCCCCGGGCAGCCACTGCTCCAGGAGGGCGCCGCCGGCGTCCAGCAGGTAGGCGCGGATGCCCTCCCGCTCCACGCGGTACACGAGCTGGGTACGGCCGGGCTGGTTGATGCGCACCAGCAGCGGCAGGGGCGAGTCGCGCAGGCCGGTGTCGTCGATCTCGGTGGGGCGGAAGGGCTCCTCCGGCTGGCCCAGGTACTCCAGCAGGTCCGGCAGGCCGCCGATCGCCAGGTGGCGGTACTGGCGGCGGTGGCATTCCAGCAGGTGGAAGCGGTCCTCCACCAGGAGCAGGTAGCGCGCGCGCGGTCCGTGGCGGCGGAAGTGCGCTACCAGGTCGTGCAGCAGGCGCGCCAGGCGCTGCGCGATGAGGGTGCCGTGGCCCGGGGTGTCGCAGTGACAGACCGGCGGCGGGGCCTCGGGGGCGTCCACGAACAGGGCCAGGTGCTGGCAGGCCATCTCCAGCAGCCCCTCGGTGCCGCGGTGGTGGCCCACCTGGAGTTCGCCCCAGCTATTGGTGCAGATGTGGTCCACCGTCTCGATCAGGTTGACCCGGGCGGCGCCGAAGCTGAGGGCGTCGGCGCGCTGGCTGACCACCAGCACGCTGTCCGGGTCCGGGTCCACCGGTTGCAGGGCGTTGGCCACCACCAGGGCGCGCTCGCCGCGCGGCGCGCCGGCGAAGCGTTCCAGGGGCGCGGCCGGACGGTCGCTGGGCGGAAAATGCCGCTGCAGCAGGCGCACCAGGCGCAGATGCTCCTGGGAGGCGCCGATCTCCGGCGGCAGGTCGATGTGGGTGCTGCTGTCCACCACCCCGTTGGCGATCAGCCAGGTCAGCAGCTCGGTGACGCCGCGCGCGCTGCGCGCCGCGGAAGCGCCTTCCTCGGGCGGGGCCAGGAAACACTGCCAGGCGTCGCCCCGCGGGTGGCGGCGCAGCCAGACCCGGGGCTCGTGCAGGTCGTCGGAGATGCCGGGGTTGATGCGGTCGATCTTGCCGGGACGGCGCTCCAGGGCGGCGAACAGCTTGCGCCCCAGCAGCGACAGCTCGCGCATGTCGATCTCGGCGGTGGCGTCGTGGCGCCGCGCCAGGCCGGTGAGCAGGCGGTAGCTGTGCGACAGCTCGCCCACCAGCAGGTTGCGCTCCTCCACCACCTTGGGCAGCTTCCATTCGCGGTGGCTGTCGAGATTGATCAGCTCGCCCTCGCCCCAGCCCCATTCGCGCACCAGGCGGCGCATGATCCCGGTCTTCCAGCTCTCCGGGCCGCGCACCCCCAGGCGCACCCCGCTCTTGAGGTAGAAGGCGCGCCGCGCCAGCTCCAGGCGCTCGGTCTGGGACGGGCCGGCGAGATGGCCCTCGATGCGGCGCATCAGCAGCAGATAGGGGTCCACCGCCTCGGCGTCGATGGGGGTCTCGGCGTGGAAGCGCTCCTGGGTCTCCTCGGCCAGCCAGCGGATGTCGGGGAAGGTGCTGGCGTAGTGTTCGAACAGCAGCAGCTTGAGCAGCGACTTGTAGGGCACCTGGATGCCCTTGAAGAGCTGCCAGTGGGCGGCGCTGAAGAACTCCCCCAGGGTGATCCGGGTCAGGCCGCCGAAGTCCAGCCAGTCGGCGGCGCGGATCAGGCGTTTGCCCAGCATGTGCTCGCAGTAGGCGGCGTAGTCGTGCAGGTATTCCGGCGGCACCAGCCACCACAGCGGCGGCCGCCCGGCCAGCAGCAGGCCGCTGCGGTAGAACTCCTCCAGCAGCAGGAGGTGCTGGGTGTTGCCGCTGCTCTCGTCCGAGATCCGGCTGTTGCGCCCCTGGCGGAAGTCGTCGGCGGCGAACACGAACAGGTGCATCTGCAGCCCCAGGGCTGCGGCATGCGCCTCCAGCATCTGCGCCTTTTCCTGCAGCCGGTCCACCTCGGGGCCGCCCAGGTCGGGGTGGTGGCAGACCCAGATGTCGTAGTCGCTGTGCGCGTCCTGGCCCAGGGTGCCGGAGCTGCCGATCAGGTACAGCCCCTGGATGGGCGGCACGCGCTGCGGCCGCCGCTCCGCCTTGAGGCTGCGCGCATGGCGGCGCGCCAGCAGCAGGGCCTGGCGGTCCGGCTCGTAGCCGGCGATGCCGGCCGGGGTCTCGGCGCCGTTGAAGCCGGGCAGGGCGGGGTGGTTGACGTGCAGCAGCAGCGGGAACAGCTCCAGGAAGCAGCGCTGCTCGTGGGTCGCGGACTGGTGGATGTGGCGCAGCCGCTCCCTCGCCACCAGGGCGTGGCGCTCCAGGATGTGGCGGACCTCCCGCCGCGAGGGACGTTCCGGAAGGGCCGAGCCGAGGCCGCTCATGCGTCCTCAGCCGGCGGCCAGCGCCTCGCCGGCCCGGCGCAGCAGGGCGCGGGCGTCCTGCCCCTTCTCCCAAATGCCGATCCCGAAAGCGAGGCGTGGCGGGACCGCCGCCAGGGGGCCGGGCAGGCGCAGCGCCTGCAGTTCGTCGCGGATCTTGGCCACCAGTTGTTCGGCATGCTCGCGGCCGGTCTCCGGCAGCACCAGCAGGAAGGTGGTCTCGTCCCAGCGGCCGATCTGGTCCACCCAGCGCAGCCGGTCGCGCAGGAAGCGGGAGATGCCCAGCACCAGGGCGTCTGCGCCGTCGCCGACCAGCTCCACCTGGTCGTCGGCCAACCCCACCTCCACCAGCACGATGCCCAGGGGGTTGCCGTAGCGGCGGCTGCGCGAGACCTGCAGCTCCAGCGCCTGGCCGATGGCGCGGCGGTTGGGCAGGCCGGTGAGGTCGTCGGTGAGCTTGAGCGCCTCCACCTGCTCGCGCAGGCGGGCGATCTCCGCGCGCAGCGCCTGCTCGGTGTCGGCGTCGTGCACGATCAGCAGCCGTTTGTCGCCGGCGGGCACCGCTTCCACCCGCAGCCAGGGGTTGCCCGCCACGGGCCAGCGGGTCGGCACGCCGGTGGGCTCCAGCAGGGCGGCGGCCTCGCCGGGAAGCGCTTCCGGGGTCAGGCCGACGGCGGCCTCCGGGGCCAGGCCGAGCAGGCCGGCACGGCGGTTGTTGAGCCATTCGATACGGCCGTCGGCATCCAGCAGGGCGACGCCCGCCGCGGCAGGGGCGACGGGCAGCGGTTCGTCGGGGGTCTGGGACAGCGCCTGGGACACGGGTCTCCTCCTTGGTCGGACAGGGTCATGGGTATCGTTTCCAGTGCATCGGCAGGGAGGCCGCGGGCTTTAGCAAGCGACCGACTTTTGACAGCCCGTTGCGTTGGCCTCAGAATCCGCCCCCGCTTCAGGTGCCCCTTCGTGCAAGGGGTGAAACGGGAAGCCGGTGCGTGCCCGACCTCGGTCGCGGCACAAGGCCGGCGCTGCCCCCGCAACGGTAGGCGAGTTGCGGGCGGGTCATCGAGCCACTGCGCTGCGGCGCGGGAAGGCGATCCGCCCCGGTCCTCGGACCCCTCGCGAGCCCGGAGACCGGCCTGGAGCCCTGGGTCGGCATTGCGGAGGGCGATGTCGCGCCGGTGGACGCGTGCGCGTGTCGGTCCGGCGTCTCTCCTCCGTCCTGCCCTGTGTCATCGATCCGCACGCGGTGGGCGTGCCGGAGGAGGAAAAAAATGAAAAAACTGCATCTGCCCGCAGCGGCCTGGCTGCTGCTGGGGGCCCATTCCGTGCCCGCGGTGGAACTCGAGCCCGTGGTGGTCACCGCGAGCCGTACCGCCGAGACGGCGGACCAGACGCTCGCCTCGGTGACCGTGATCACCCGCCAGGAGATCGAGCGCCGCCAGGCGCAGTCGGTCCAGGACCTGCTGCGTGGCGTGCCCGGCCTGGACGTGGTCAACAACGGCGGGCCGGGCAAGTCCACCTCGGTACTGCTGCGCGGCACCGAGTCGGACCATGTGCTGGTGCTGATCGACGGGGTCAAGGTGGGTTCCGCCACCCTGGGCACCACGCCCTTCGAGGACATCCCGGTGGAACAGATCGAGCGCATCGAGATCGTGCGCGGACCGCGCTCCAGCCTGTACGGCTCCGAGGCCATCGGCGGGGTGATCCAGATCTTCACCCGCAAGGGGGGCGGCGGGCTGCGCCCCTGGTTCAGCGTCGGCGGTGGCAGCTATCGCAC
>CAZVIG010000002.1:0-7160 GCA_964627395.1 uncultured Sedimenticola sp. | reverse complement strand
CTATCGCACCTACCGCGCCTCGGCGGGTCTCTCCGGCGGCGGCGAGCGCGGCTGGTTCAGCCTCGGCGCCAGCGGCATCGACACCCGGGGCTTCAACGCCTGCGAGGGCAATCCCGCTGCCGGCTGCTTCACCGTCGAGCCGGACCGCGACGGCTACCGCAACCGTTCGGCCTCCCTGCGTGCGGGCTACCGCTTTGGCGACGGCCTACAGGTGGACCTGCATGCCCTGCGCGCCAAAGGCAAGAACGAGTTCGACGGCGGCTTCGTCAACCAGTCCGAATCGCTGCAGCAGGTGATCGGCGGCACCCTGCGCTACGCGCCGCGCGACGCCTGGGACCTGACCCTCACCGCGGGGCGTAGCTGGAGCAAGTCCGACAACTTCAAAGACGGCGTCTTCCAGTCCCGTTTCGACACGGTGCGCGACACCCTCTCGCTGCAGAACGACATCGACCTGGCCGAGGATCATCTGCTCAGCCTGGGGATCGACTACCAGAAGGACCGGGTTTCCAGCACCACCGCCTATGCGGTCACCTCGCGGCGCGACACCGGCCTGTTCGCCCAGTACCAGGGTTGGTTCGGCGCCAACGATCTCCAGCTCTCGCTGCGCCGCGACGACAACCAGCAGTTCGGCCGCCACACCACCGGCAGCCTGGCCTGGGGCCATGCGCTGGGCGACGATCTGCGGCTGACCGCCTCCTACGGCACCGCCTTCAAGGCGCCCACCTTCAACGAGCTGTACTACCCCTTCGGTTTCGGCAACCCCAACCTGCGGCCCGAGCGCTCGCGCAGCCTGGAGTTGGGCCTGCGCGGCGAGCCGGCCTGGGGCCGCTGGTCGCTGAACGCCTACGAGACGCGGATCCACGACCTGATCGCCTTCGATGCCTCCTTCGTCCCCGCCAACATCGACCAGGCGCGCATCCGCGGCCTGGAGGCGACGTTGGACACCCGCCTGGGCGGCTGGGATCTGAACGCCGGTCTCACCCTGCTCGATCCCCGCAACGCGGGGGGCGGTGCCAACGACGGCAATGTGCTGCCGCGCCGCGCCAAGCGCTCACTGCGTCTGGATGCCGACCGCGACTTCGGCCGCTACCGCCTGGGCGCGACCCTGGTCGCCGCGGGCAAACGCTATGACGACCTGGCCAATACCCGTAAGCTGGGCGCCTACGCCACCCTCGATTTGCGGGCCGGCTTCGAGCTGAGCCGGGACTGGCGCCTGCAGGCACGCGTCGAAAACCTGTTCGATGCGGACTACGAGACCGCCGCCTACTACAACCAGCCGGGTCGGGGCCTATACTTGACCCTGCGTTATCATCCCGATGACCACTGACGCCATTCCGAGGAGCCCGACATGCTGGTACTGTCGAACCGCAACCAAGCCCTGATCGGCGCCGTCCTGACGGCGCTGCTGGTCGCTACCCGCGAGCAGCATTTCGCCACCGCACTGCAGTTGCCCGGCGCCTCCTGGGCGGTGTTCTTCCTCGCCGGCGTCTATCTGCGCCCGCTGTGGGTCTTGCCCGCCCTGCTGGCCCTCGCCTGGGGACTGGACTTCCTCCCGCATCTGGCCAGCGGCGCCAGCCTGGCGGAGATCGTCAACGGTGGCCGGGCCTTCTGCCTGACACCGGCCTACTTCTTCCTGCTACCCGCCTATGCGGCGCTCTGGTTCGCCGGGCGCTGGTATGCGGGGCGGTACCGCTTCGAATGGCGCACCCTGCTACCGCTCGCCGGCGCCGTCTTTCTCGGGGCGCTGGCCTGCGAGCTGTTCTCCAGCGGGGGCTTCTACTTCTTCTCCGGACGCTTCACCGAGCCGACCCTCGCCGGTTATGCCGAACGGCTGATGAAATACTTCCCCGCCTATCTGGGCTCGCTGGCCTTCTATGTGGGGATCGCCGCCACCCTGCATGCGCTGATCGGGCTGGCCACCGGCACGCACCGGGTGCACGGGGCGCGGGTGGCGTAGCGGATCAGGCGTCCGGGTTCCGGTATTCCTCGTACTCCTCGGCGCGGCGGGCGTCGCCGCGCACCCGCTCGGCCGGATAGCGGCGTTCGTTGATCGCCGCCTTGCGCCAGGCCGCATCCAGCAGGTCGATGTCCAGGCGCTCGGCAAGGCGCAGCAGGTAGATCAGGATGTCCGCCATCTCCAGCGCCACCGCCTCCTTCTTCTCCCGCGACAGGGAACGGCTCTGGGCCTCGCTCAGCCACTGGAAGTGTTCCAGCAGCTCGCCCGCCTCCCCGGCCAGGGCCATGCTCAGGTTCTTGGGGGAGTGGAACTGTTCCCAGTCGCGTTCGCGCGCGAAGGCGAGCAGGTGGTCGCTCAGGGCCTGGAGGTCGCGGTCTTGGCTCATGGAGGGCTCCATCGGTGGCGGGCCACCAGTCTACAATGGACTGCGGAGGTGGCCGAAAGGGCTTCCCGCTTGAAATATGAGAATTTGGTAATATACTTGAAATTGATGTAGCGCAATGGGGTCGGCTCAGGAAGCGGTATAGACTGGCCCTACGGTTCGGACATCAACCACTGAAATCCCTATGGAGACGACCATGAAAAGATTCGCCGCAATATCCTTCGCCGTGCTGGCCTCGCTGGCTGCCGGCAGCGCCAACGCCTTCTTCTTCGACGACGACAACGACAAGTGGAGCGATCCCGAGTGCTGGTACGACCCGGGCTGCAACCCCTACGACGTATGGGACCCGCGGTACTGGATGAACGAGATGGAAGACATGATGAACAGCGATGACGACTATCCGTTCTACGGTCCCTATGGTCCCATGGGTCCGCGTCCCTTCGGCCCGCCCGGCTATGGCGCGCCCATGATGCCCTACGGCGCTCCGGGCGCCATGCCCTATGGTGCACCGCCCATGCCTTACGGTGCACCCATGCCCTATGGCGCTCCGGCACCCGGTCCGGTGCCCGGCCCCTACGCCCGTCCGCCGGCACCGCCGATGCCCTACGGCGCCCCGGGCTACGGTCCGCGTCCGCCGGCTGCCGCACCGCGCCCGGCACCGCAGCCTCAGCCGCGTCCCGCCCCGCAGGGCAACGCCCGCTGAGTCGCCTCATCGGCGCAGCAAAAAGCCCGGCCTCGTGCCGGGCTTTTTGCGTTCGGGGGGCGGCTCACCACCAGCCGAAGCCGCGGAAGCCCATGTGACAGCCCTGGCAGGTGGCCGAGAGCTGGTTGAACTTCTCCCATACCCCCGGTGAGACGGCGACCTCCTTGCAGGCCTTGTCCTCGTCCTTGCATTCGAAGGCGGCGTTGGCGCGGGGCAGGTACACCGCCTCCTTGGGGTCGGGCTGCTTGGCCAGCTCCTCGGCCAGCGCCGCGGCGGCCTGCTTGAGTTCGTCGGCCTTGGCCTTGAACGCCTCCTGGTTGGTCCAGATCGAGGGCAGGGCGCGTGAGCCCCAGGCCGGGATGGAGCCGGGGTGGAAGAAGCGCAGCAGGCCGACGCCGGCGCCCGCTTCGATGCGGCGCGCGAGCTGTACCGCCTGGGTGCGGTCGAAGCCCTTGCCGCCGTAGAGCATGGCGGCCAGCTCGTTGAGCGCCTCCTGGTGGCTCTCCATCAGCCGCTGGCGCTCGCTGCGCATGCGGTCGCGCTCGTAGCGCGGCAGACGCGGCGGCATGGAATAGGGCGGCGGGGCGCCGTAGGCCGGGGCGCCATAGGGTGCCGCCCAGGGCGGCGGGTAGTAGAAGTCGTTGTCGTCGCCGAAGTCGAAGGAAAAGGCCTGGGCGGTACCGCTGCCCAGCAGCGCGCCGGCCAGCAGGCCGGCGAGCAGGGTGGGGGTGGATCGTTTCATCTCGGGTACCTCCTCGTTGCAGGTTCGAAGTGGTACCAGGATGCCCCCGCCGCGGGGCGCGGGGGAAGCGCAATCTGGCGCTTGTTTAACCGGGATCAGAAGCGCCGGGCGCTCAGGCCTCCTGCGCCAGCCGCGCGCGCGCCTCGGCGATGGCGCGCCGCACCTGCGCCGGGGCGGTGCCGCCGGTGTGGTCGCGTGCCGCCACCGAGCCCTCCAGGGTGAGGCAGTCGAAGACGTCGGACTCGATGCGCTCGCTGAAGCGGCGCAGCTCCTCCAGACTCAGCTCGGCCAGATCCCGGCCCTGCGCCACGCAGTAGGCGACCGCCTTGCCCACCACCTCGTGGGCGTCGCGGAAGGGCAGGCCGCGCCGCACCAGATAATCGGCCAGGTCGGTGGCGGTGGCGAAACCCTGCAGGGCCGCCTGGCGCATGCGTTCCCGGTTGGGCGAGATGGCGGGCACCATGTCGGCGAACACCTTGAGCGAGCCGCGCAGGTTGTCGGCGATGTCGAACAGCGGCTCCTTGTCCTCCTGGTTGTCCTTGTTGTAGGCCAGGGGCTGGGCCTTCATGAGGGTGAGCAGGCCCACCAGGTGGCCGAACACCCGCCCGCTCTTGCCGCGGATCAGTTCCGGCACGTCCGGGTTCTTTTTCTGCGGCATGATGGAGGAGCCGGTGCAGAAGGCGTCCGAGAGGGTGACGAAGCCGAACTGGGCGGAGGACCAGACGATCAGCTCCTCGCTCATGCGCGAGAGGTGCATCATCAGCAGGCTGGCGGCGTTGGCGAATTCGATCGCGAAGTCGCGGTCCGAGACCGCGTCCAGGGAGTTGCGGCAGGGCCCGTCGAAACCCAGCAACCCGGCGGTGTATTCGCGGTCGATGGGGAAGGTGGTGCCGGCCAGGGCCGCCGCGCCCAGGGGGCAGCGGTTGGCGCGCCGCGCGCAGTCGGCGAGACGCCCGTCGTCGCGCTCCAGCATCTCGTACCAGGCCATCAGGTGGTGGCCGAAGGTGATCGGCTGGGCGGTCTGCAGATGGGTGAAGCCGGGCATCACCGTCTCCGCCTCCTGCTCGGCGAGGTCCAGCAGCGCCTCGCGCAGGCGGCGCAGCTCGGCGCGCAGGGCGGCGATCTCGTCGCGCAGCCAGAGGCGGATGTCGGTGGCCACCTGGTCGTTGCGCGAGCGGCCGGTGTGCAGCTTCTTGCCCGCCTCGCCGATCATCGCGGTGAGCGCCGCCTCGATGTTCATGTGCACGTCTTCGTTGGCCACCGACCATTCGAACTCGCCCGCTTCGATGCGCTCGAGGATGCGCTCCAAGCCCTGCACGATGGCGTCGCGCTCGGCCTCGTCGAGGATGCCCTGGCGCGCCAGCATGGTGGCATGGGCGATGGAGCCGCGAACGTCCTGCGGCGCCAGGCGGCGGTCGAATTCCACCGAGGCGGTGAAGGCCTCCACGAAGGCGTCGGTCGGCTCGTTGAACCGGCCGGCCCAGAGTTTCTTGTCGCTCATCACGGGTTCCGGGAAACGGGAAGGGGTCGCATTATAGCCGGGGTTATACTCCGGGCATGTCCGAGAAGGCGAGTCCCCGCGGTTTCCTGCCCAATTTCTGCGACGTGCGCCTGGTGTTCGCCTGGGTGCTCACCGCCGAGCTGCTGGCCCTGGTGCTCACCCTGGCGGCGCCGGAGGGCGACTTCTGGCAGCGGCTGAGCCAGCGTTCGCTGTTCGTGCAGTGGGTGGCGCTGGCCCTGGCGGGGCTGCTGTGTCTGGGCAGGCGCCCGCTCAACCGCCTGGGGCATCTGCCGGCGGCGCTGCTGGTGTGGCTGCTGGGGCTGGGCGTCACCGTCCTGGTGCATCTGGCGGCGCAGCGCCTGCTGGGCGGGGCCTGGCGGCTGGAGCCGCACCTCCTGGCGGCCCAGCTCGGGATCGCCGCCATCGTGCTCGCGGTGGCGCTGCGCTATCTCTACGAGCTGCACTGCCAGCAGCAGCGCGAGCTGGCCGAGGCGCGCGCCCGCGCCCTGGCGCTGCAGGCGCGCATCCGCCCGCATTTCCTGTTCAACAGCATGAACACCCTGGCCAGCCTCACGCGCAGCGACCCGGCGCTGGCGGAGCAGGTGGTGGAGGATCTCTCGGACCTGTTCCGCGCCAGCCTCGCGGAGGACGGCGCCCGCTCCACCCTGGGCGAGGAACTGGAACTGGCGCGCGGCTATCTGCGCATCGAGGCGCAGCGCCTGGGAGAGCGCCTGCGGGTGCAGTGGGACCTGGAGCCGGAGCTGCCGCTGGACGCCCCGATGCCGCCGCTGCTGCTGCAGCCGCTGCTGGAGAATGCGGTCTATCACGGCATCGAGCCGGCCCTTGAGGGGGGCGAGGTCCTGGTCTCGGTGCGCGCGCGCCGCGGCCTGATCAACATCAGCGTGAGCAACACCCTGCCACCCGCCTCGGCGCGCGCGCGCCCCGGCAACCGCATGGCGCAGCGCAACATCGCCGACCGCCTGCACGCCTGCTACGGCGAGGCGGCTGGGATGCGCATCGGCGAGGTGGACGGGCGCTACCAGGTGCGGATCCACTTTCCGCGCGGGGAGGCATCATGACGATGAAGATCCTGCTGGTGGACGACGAGCGCCCGGCGCGCGAGCGCCTGCGCGCCCTGTTGCGCGAGGTGCGGCCCGACGCCGAGGTGGCGGGCGAGGCGGGCGACGGCGCGAGCGCGGTGGCGCTGGCCGGCGAGCGGCAGCCAGACCTGGTGCTGCTGGACATCCGCATGCCGGGCATGGACGGCATTCAGGCGGCGCTGGCGATGCAGGCGCTGGAGCGGCCGCCGGCGGTGGTGTTCGTCACCGCCTACGACGAGCACGCCCTGGAGGCCTTCGAGGCGAACGCCATCGACTATCTGCTCAAGCCGGTGCGTACCGAGCGTCTGGCCGCGGCGCTGGAGAAGGCCGCGGTGTTCAGCCGCGCCCAGCGCGAGGCGCTGCAGCGCGCCGCCGGCGGCGAGGCGATCAGCGTCACCCAGCGCGGCGCCATCCGCCGCATCCCCCTGGAGGAGATCATCTGCCTGCGCGCCGACAGCAAGTACGTCGAGGTGCATCACCAGGGCGGGATCGCGATCAGCGACGCCTCGCTGAAATCGCTGGAGGCCCGTTTCCCGGGGCGCTTCCTGCGCATCCACCGCAACGCCCTGGTGGACCCGGCGCGCCTGCGCGAGCTGGCGCGCGACCCCGAGGGCCGCCCGGTGGTGCGCCTGGAGGGGCTGGCGGAGCCGCTGGAGGTGAGCCGCCGTCACCTGCCGCGGGTGCGCGAGCTGTTGCGGTAGATTCGCGGCCCTTGCGCAGCGGTGTCGGGGCTGAAGCCCCTCCCACAAGGACGATCTCCGGCCCTTGTGGGGCG
>CAZVIG010000001.1:0-22808 GCA_964627395.1 uncultured Sedimenticola sp. | reverse complement strand
TGGCCACCTTGAGCAGGGTCTCGTTGCGGCTCTGCAGGCTCTTGATGAACCAGCGCGCCTCCTGCAGGTGGTCGCGCAGGGTGCGGTTGTCGCTGCTGTCGTCGCCGCGCCGCACCAGCGAGGCATAGGCGGGGTTGACCCGCAGGCGCGGCGCCGCCTGGGGGTTGAGTTCCACCACCCAGCGCCCCTCGCGCTTGCTCACGAACACGTCCGGCTCGATGTAGGCGGGCGGCGGGCCGGGGATGGCGCTGCCGGGATGGGGATTGAGCGAGCGGATCAGGTGGATCGCCTCGGCCAGCTCCTCCTCCGAGACGCCGAGCCGTTTGAGCAGACGCTCCTGGCGGCCCTCGGTGAGCAGGTCGAAGTGCCGGTCCAGGATCTGGATCGCCAGCTCCCGCCCGTCGTATTCCGGCCCGAGCTGGCGTGCCTGGATGAGCAGCGCCTCGCGCGGGTCGCGCGCCCCCACCCCCGGGGGGTCGAAGGCCTGGACGCGGTGCAGCACCGCCTCCACCTCGTCCAGCTCCGGCTCGCCGTCCACGCTGGCGGCGATCTCCTCCAGGCTGGCGTGCAGATAGCCGTCCTCGCCGATGCTGTCGATGATCGCCTCGGCGATGCGCATGTCCAGGGGGCTGAAGTGGCTCAGCTCCATCTGCCACACCAGGTGGTCCTGCAGGGTCTCGGCGCTGCTCTGCTGGGCCAGCATGTCGCCGGCGTCCTCGCCGCCGGCGGTCAGGCCACCGCCGGGGACGGTGGTGCCGCTGCCCGCGTAGAGGTCGTCCCAGGCGGTGTCCACCGGCAGCTCCTCGGGCATGGAGGGCTCGTCGATGCGGATCTCGCGCTCGTCCTCCGCCTCGCCCGCGGCGGGGGGCTCGGCGACCGCCTCGGGAGCGGATTCCGCGGTGGTCTCGGTCTCCTTGGCGGCGCCCTCCTCCTCGGTCTCCAGCATCAGGTTGGATTCCAGCGCCTCCTGGATCTCCTGTTTCAGGTCCAGGGTGGAGAGCTGCAGCAGCTTGATCGCCTGCTGCAGTTGAGGGGTCATGGTCAGGGTCTGACCGAGGCGGAGTTGTAGTGTGGGTTTCATGCAGCCGGAATTGCCAGTTGGTACGACTCTTGTATGCGGCCTTTACCGGTCATTCTAGCCCAAATGCGCGGCGCGGCGCGGCCCGCGGGCGATCCCGGGCAGTGGATTCCCCCGCGGGGGCGTCGGGCGGTCACGCCATGGGCTCCAGGTGCCAGATGTCGGCATTGTATTCGGCGATGGTGCGGTCGGTGGAGAAGATGCCGCTGCCGGCGCTGTTGAGGATGCTCATCCGGGTCCAGGCCTCGGTGTCGCGCCAGGCGCGCTCGGCGCGCCGCTGCGCCTCCACATAGCTGCGGAAGTCGGCCAGTGTCATCCAGGGGTCGTGCGGGCTCTTCAGCGAGCCGATCACGCCGTCGAAGATGCCGGGTTCCACGGCATTGAAGTGCCCGCTCTCGAGCAGTTGCAGCACCGCGGCCAGGTCGGGGTCGGCATCGATGTACTGCTGGGGCTCGTACTGGGGGCGTAACGCGGCCACTTCGTCGGCATGCAGGCCGAACAGGAAGAAGTTGTCCTCGCCCACCGCCTGCAGGATCTCGATGTTGGCTCCATCGTAGGTGCCGATGGTGACCGCGCCGTTCATCATGAACTTCATGTTGCCGGTGCCCGACGCCTCCTTGCCGGCGGTGGAGATCTGTTCCGAGAGGTCCGCCGCGGTGCAGATCACCTCCATCTTGGAGACGTTGTAGTTGGGGATGAAGGCCATCTTCAGGCGTCCGCCCACCACCGGGTCGCGGTTGACCACCGCCGCGACGTTGTTGGCCAGCTTGATGATCTGCTTGGCGCGGTGGTAACCGGGGGCCGCCTTGCCGCCGATCAGCACGCAGCGCGACACCCGGTCGTCCTCGCCGTCGTGGAGGCGCAGATAGAGGTGGATGACGTGCAGGATGTTGAGTAGCTGGCGCTTGTACTCGTGGATGCGCTTGACCTGCACGTCGAACAGCGCCGCGGGGTCGAAGCGCACCCCGGTGTAGCGTTCCACCATCGCCGCCAGGCGCTGTTTGTTGTGGTGGCGGATCTCGCGCCAGCGGGCGCGGAATGCCGGGTCGTCGGCGAGCGGGCGCAGCCCCTTCAGGCGGCTCAGGTCGGCCTGCCAGCCGTCGCCCAGGGTGTCGTCCAGCAGCGCGGCGAGACGCGGGTTGGCGAACGCCAGCCAGCGCCGCGGGGTGACGCCGTTGGTCTTGTTGTTGAAGCGTTCCGGCCACATCTCGTAGAAGTCGCGGAACAGGCCCTCGCGCAGCAGGCGCGAGTGCAGCTCGGCGACGCCGTTGACCGAGAAGCTGCCCACGATGGCCAGCCAGGCCATGCGGATCTGGCGCACCGGGCCCTCCTCGATCAGCGACATGCGGCGCACCCGGTCCAGGTCGCCGGGCCAGCGCGCGCGCACCTCGCCGAGGAATTCGGCATTGATGCGGTAGATGATCTCCAGCAGGCGCGGCAACAGGCGCTCGAACATGGCCACCGGCCAGCGTTCCAGGGCCTCGGGCAGCAGTGTGTGGTTGGTGTAGGCCATGCAGGAGCGGGTGATCTCCCAGGCCTGCTCCCAGGGCAGGCGCTTCTCGTCCACCAGCAGGCGCATCAGCTCCGCCACCGCGATGCTGGGGTGGGTGTCGTTGAGCTGGAAGACGTTGTATCTGGCGAAGTCCTCGATGGGGCGGCCGTCCCACTGGCGCAGCACGTCCTGCAGGCTGGCGGAGGTGAGGAAGTACTGCTGACGCAGGCGCAGCTCCTTGCCGTTGACGGTGCTGTCGTTGGGGTACAGCACCATGGTGATGTTCTCCGCCTGGTTCTTCATCGCCACCGCCTCGGCGTAGTCGCCGGCGTCGAACTCCTTGAAGTTGAACTCGCTGGTGGCCTCCGCCGACCACAGGCGCAGGGTGTTCACCACCCGGTTGCGGTAGCCGGGGATGGGGATGTCGTAGGGCACCGCGATCACGTCCTCGGTGTCCACCCAGCGCGCGCGTTCGCCGTCGTGGGGGTCGTGGAAGTGCTCCACCCGGCCGCCGAAGCGGACCGTCTGGGCGAACTCGGGGCGCTCGATCTCCCAGGGGTGGCCGTCGCGCAGCCAGTGGTCCGGGTCCTCCACCTGGTAGCCGTTCTCGATGTGCTGGTGGAACATGCCGTACTCGTAGCGCAGGCCGTAGCCGATCACCGGCAGGCGCAGGGTGGCGCAACTGTCCAGGAAGCAGGCCGCCAGGCGCCCCAGGCCGCCGTTGCCCAGGCCGGCATCCGGCTCCTTCTGCTCCACCTCCTCGAGCCGCACCGCGAAGCGCTCCAGGGCCTCGCGCACCGGGCCGGTGAGGCCGGTGTTGAGCAGGCTGTTGCCCAGGGTGCGGCCGATCAGGTATTCCATCGAAAGATAGTGGGCGCGGCGCACCTCCGGCTTGCGGTAGTGCAGCCAGGTGTTGCGCCAGTCGGCCATCAGGTGGTCGCGGGTGACATAGGCGATGGCCTGGTAGAGATAGACGCAGTCGCAGCCGAGGAAACGCCCCAGGTGATAGTCCAGGTAGCGGCGGAAGTCGCGCGCGATGGTGTCCGGATCGTCCGGCAGGGGGTCGATCGGCTGCAGCAGGCAGAGCTTGTCTCCCAGTTCCTCGTTCATGCGGTCCGCTCCTCGTCCTCCAGGGACGCTCGATACAGGTCCAGATAGCTGCGCGCGCTGCGTTCCCAGCTCAGGTCCTGGTGCATGCCGGCGCACTGGATGCGGTACCAAGTGGCGGGGTCGGCGCGGGTCTCCAGGGCGCGCCGCAGCGCGTGCGCCAGGGCCGCCGCCTCGGGCGGCTCGAAGACGAAGCCGGTGGCGGTGCCGGCGGCCAGGGTCTCGGGGGTGGTGTCGGTGACGGTGTCCGCCAGGCCGCCGGTGCGGCGCACCACCGGCGGGGTGCCGTAGCGCAGGCTGTACATCTGGTTCAGCCCGCAGGGTTCGTAGCGTGAGGGCATGGCGAAGATGTCGGCGCCCGCCTCGAGCTGGTGCGCCAGGGGCTCGGAGTAGCCGACATGTCCGAACACCCGCGCCGGGTGCTCTGCGATCAGGCGCTGCAGCCGCTCCTCCAGGCGCGCCTCGCCGCTGCCGAGGATGGCGAAGCGGGCGGTGGTGCTGCGGATCAGCTCAGGGATCGCATCGAACAGCAGGTCCACCCCTTTCTGGTACACCAGGCGGCCGATGAAGCCCACCACCGGGGCGTCCGCCTCCTGGGCGCGGGGGCGTGCGCCCAGGGCCTGCAGCAGGGCGCGCCGGTTGGCGGCCTTGGCCTCGGCCAGATCGGCGTCGCAGCGGTAGTGGACCGCGATGTGGGGATCGCCGGCGGGGTCCCAGAGGCGCACGTCGATGCCGTTGAGGATGCCGCTCAGCTTGTGCCGCAGGTGGCGCAGGATGTCGGCATAGCCGTAGCCGTACTCTGGGGTGCAGATCTCGCGCGCATAGGTGGGGCTGACGGTGGTGATGCGGTCGCTGTAGACCAGCCCCGCCTTCATCGGCGAGAGGCGGTCGTGGAACTCGGCGCCGTCGATGCGCCACCAGTGCGGCGGCAGGCCCAGGGCCTGGAAGGTGGCGTAGTCGAACTGGCCGTCGTAGGCCAGGTTGTGGACGGTGTAGATGCTGCGCGGCGGGTCCGCCTGCTCGCCCAGGAAGGCGGGCACCAGGCCAGTCTGCCAGTCGTTGGCGTGCACCAGGTGGGGACGCCAGCCGGCGTCCAGGGCGTCCGCGCCGAGCAGCGCCACCGCCTCGGAGAAGCGGGTGAAGCGGCGCGGATTGTCCGGCCAGGGCTGGCCGTCCGGGCCCTGGTAGGGGTTGCCCTCGCGGTCGAACAGCGGCGCCATGTCCACCAGCCACAGCGGCATCTCGAAGGCGGGGTGCCAGGCCTGCACGATGCGCGCCTGGTCGCCGCCGCGCAGCTTCAGCCAGCCCAGGATCTGCAGGTCCTCGACCCGCCGCAGCACGTCGCGGTAGGCCGGCAGCACCAGGCGCACGTCCGCGCCGGTGGCGGCCAGGGCATTGGGCAGGGCGTGCGCCACGTCGCCCAGGCCGCCGGTCTTGACCAGGGGATAGGCCTCGCTGGCGGCGAACAGCACCCGCAGCGGGCGCGCGCCGGATTGTGCGGATGGCTCGTTCATGGTCCTCGGTCCGGTTCCAGGATCAGCATGCCCAGCGGCGGCAGGGTCATGGCGGCGGAGCAGGGGCGGCCGCCCCAGGGCACCGCCTCGGCCTTCACGCTGCCGTTGCCGCAGTTGGAGCCGCCGTAGTGGGCGGAGTCGGAGTTGAAGATCTCGTGATATTCGCCGCCGAAGGGCAGCGGCACCCGGTAGCCCTCGCGCACCACCGGGGTGAAATTGAGCACGCACACCAGGGCCTGCCCGTCGCCCTGGCGCAGCAGGGCCAGCACCGAGTGCTGGGCGTCGTCGCACTCCAGCCATTCGAAGCCGTCGGCCTCGAAGTCGTGGCGATGCAGCGCGGGATACTGGGCGTAGAGGTGGTTGAGGTCGCGCACCATCGCCTGGATGCCGCGGTGCGGGTCGTGCTCCAGCAGGTGCCAGTCGATCTCGCCCAGGGCGTCCCACTCGCGCCACTGGCCGATCTCGCCGCCCATGAACAGCAGCTTCTTGCCCGGATGCACCGTCTGCCAGGAGAGCAGCAGGCGCAGGTTGGCGAACTTCTGCCAGTCGTCGCCGGGCATGCGCCCCAGCAGGCTGCCCTTCATGTGCACCACCTCGTCGTGCGACAGGGGCAGCACGAAGTTCTCGCTGTAGGCGTAGAGCTGCCCGAAGGTGAGGCGGTCGTGGTGATAGCGGCGGTGGATGGGGTCGAGCTTCATGTAGGCCAGGGTGTCGTTCATCCAGCCCATGTTCCACTTCATGCTGAAGCCCAGGCCGCCCATCCAGGTGGGGCGCGAGACCATGGGCCAGGCGGTGGACTCCTCGGCGATGCTCAGCCCGCCCGGGAAGCGCCCGTGCAGCACCTCGTTGGTCTCGCGCAGGAAGGCGATCGCCTCCAGGTTCTCGCGCCCGCCGTGCACGTTGGGCAGCCAGTCGCCGGGGTCGCGGGAATAGTCCAGGTAGAGCATGGAGGCGACCGCGTCCACGCGCAGGCCGTCGGCGTGGAACTCCTCCATCCAGTACACCGCATTGGCGAGCAGGAAGTTGCGCACCTCGTTGCGGCCGTAGTCGAAGATCAGGGTGCCCCAGTCGCGGTGCTCGCCGCGGCGCGGGTCGGGGTGTTCGTAGAGCGGCTCGCCGAGGAAGCGCGCCAGGGCGAACTCGTCGCGCGGGAAGTGCCCCGGCACCCAGTCGAGGATCACCCCGAGGCCGTTGCGGTGGCAGTGGTCGATGAACCAGCGCAGGTCGTCCGGCTCGCCGTGGCGCGCGGTGGGGGCGTAGTAGCCGCTCACCTGGTAGCCCCAGGATTCGTCCAGGGGGTGCTCCATCACCGGCATCAGCTCGATGTGGGTGTAGCCCATGTCCAGCACATAGGGCACCAGGCGGCGCGCGATCTCGCGGTAGTTCAGGAAGCCGCCGTCGGGGCCGCGCCGCCAGGAGCCGAGATGCACCTCGTAGATGCTCATCGGCTGGTGCTGCCAGTCCCAGCGTTCGCGCGCCTGCAGCCAGTCGTGGTCCTGCCAGTGGAAGTCGTCCGGCCCCGGCACCCGGCAGGCGGTGTCCGGGCGCAGGGTCATGCGCCGCGCATAGGGGTCGGCCTTGAGCACGAGCTGGCCGGCGGGGCCGACGATCTCGAACTTGTAGAGGTCGCCGGCGCACAGCCCGGGCACGAACAGCTCCCAGACGCCCCCGCCGCCACGCAGGCGCATCGGGTGGCGCAGGCCGTGCCAGGCGTTGAAGTCGCCCACCACGCTGACCCGCTGCGCATTGGGGGCCCAGACCGCGAACAGCACCCCGGGGATGCCGTCCGCCTCATGCAGGCGTGCGCCCAGGAAGCGGTAGGCGTGATGGTGGCGGCCCTCGCCGAACAGGTGCAGGTCGCCGTCGCCCACCTGGGGCAGGAAGCTGTAGGGGCTGATCACCTCGTGGCGGCGGTCGTCGGCGCCCTCCTGCCAGGCGACGCGGTAGTGGCGCGGCAGGCGTTCGCGCTGCGCCGCCGGGAGGCGGTATTCGAAGATGTCGGTATGGGGGATGCGCTGCATCTCGCCCAGCGCATCCAGCCAGGCGCGGCGCGCCTGCGGCAGGAAGGCGCGCACCAGCTCGCCCCCGTCGGGCAGGGGATGGCGCCCCAGCACCGTGAAGGGGTCGTGCAGGCGCCCCTGCTGCAGCCGCTGCAGGAGCTGGTCGTCCAGCGGTTCAACACTCATGCAGGCGTTCGGTCCTCTGCAGTTGTTCGCGCAGCCAGGCGAGCCGCTGCGGATCGAGCTGCTCCCAGGCGAAGCGCCAGCGCCAGTTGCCCTCGGCGGTGCCGGGGGTGTTCATGCGCGCGCTGCCGTCCAGGCCCAGGATGTCCTGCAGCGGCAGCACCGCCAGGCGCGCCCTGGTCTCCAGTGTACGCCGAATCACCAGATCCACCACGTCCTCGCCGGGATTGCCCCCGAGCAACTGGTAGACGAAGGCGCGGGTGCCTTCGTCCAGCGACTGGAACCAGCCGCGCAAGGTGTCGTTGTCGTGGGTGCCGGTGTAGACCACGGTGTCCTCGCCGATGTTGGCCGGTTTGTGGGGATTGTCCTCGAAGGCGTCGAAGGCGAACTGGATCACCGCCATCCCGGGCAGGCCGAAGCGGCGCCGCAGCGCGGTCACCTCGGGGGTGATGATGCCCAGGTCCTCGGCGACGATGGGCAGGTCCGGAAACTCCTCGTGCAATGCTGTCAGCAGGGCCTCGCCGGGCACCGCCTGCCAGAAGCCCTCGGCGGCGGTCTCGCTGTGCGCCGGGATCATCCAGCTCGCCACCAGGCCGCGGAAGTGGTCCAGACGCACGATGTCGAACCAGGCCAGGGCGCGGCGCATGCGCGCGCGCCACCAGGCGAAGTCGTCCGCCTGCATCGCCTGCCAGTCGTAGTGGGGGTTACCCCAGCGCTGGCCGGTCTCGGAGAAGTAGTCCGGCGGCACCCCGGCCACGTACAGCGGCTGGCCCCGCTCGTCGAGCAGGAACTGCTCGCGGCAGGACCAGACCTCGGCGCTGTCCAGGGCGACGAAGATGGGCATGTCGCCGAACAGGCGCAGGCCGCGCCGTCGGCACTCGGCGCGGATCGCCTGCCAGCGGCGTTCCAGGCGGTGCTGTTGGCGGATCTCGGCGAGCAGGGAGGCGGCGTGCTCGGCGTCCAGGCGCGCCAGGGCCTCGGGATGGCGGTCGCGGTAGGGGGTGGGCCAGTCCTGCCAGGCGGCCTGGCCGAACAGGCGCTTGAGCACCCGGAAGCGGGCGAAGTCCTGCAGCCAGTCGCGCTCGCGCTCGCGGAATGCCTCGAGCGGGATCTCGGCCATCGCCAGCCCGTCTTCGGTGCCGGCGAGCAGGGCCGGGTCGGCGGCGAAGGCGGAACAGCTCTGGTAGGGCGAGCCGGTGTGGTCGGGGATCCCCAGGGGCAGCATCTGCCAGACCCCCATGCCGCTGTCGCACAGGGTGTCCAGCCAGCGCTCCACGTCGCCGTCCAGGCGTCCCGAGGGCAGGGAGGTGGGATGCAGCAGGACGCCCGCCTGGCGCCGCCCCAGCGGGTCACTCATGACCGCGCCGCATGGTGCCGGCGTTGGCCGCCTGGCCGCCGCCGCGCGAGATGGGCTGCTGCAGGGCCGCGGGCGGGGTGCGGCCGAGCAGCTCGTAGAGGTGGCGCAGTTGCTGGCGGTAGAGGCGGTCGAAGGCCTGCACGCTGTCGGCGGGGTTGTAGTCGCCGAACCACCAGAACCAGTCCGAGCCCTCGCATACCGCGAGCTGCAGCTCCGCCTCGCGCCGCTGCTGCGGGTCCAGGCCGCCCTCGGCCATGGCCCGGTCGTAGGCCAGCTTGGCCTCCACCAGCAGGTCCCAGGCGCGGTTCTTGTCGTCCTCGCCGATCCAGGTGGAGAAGGAGCCGTACACCCAGCTTCCGGGGCACAGCTTGGGCAGCGCCACCTCGCGGCTGCGCGCCAGCGCCTCGCTGAAGGTGAGCGGCTCCACCAGGGGTGAGGTCTCGAGCGCGCGATAGAGGGCGTCGAGGAAGTGCCAGGCGTTGTCGGGGTAGTATTCCCAGGCGTTCTCGCCGTCCAGGATCACGGTGACCACGTGTTCCTCCACGCGCTCGCCGAGAAAGGCGTGGATGTTGCCCAGATGGCGCATGAAGTCGGCCACCGCGTCGTCCGCGTGCCAGTGCTGGTACTCGAAGCCGATCAGGTCGGCGAGGCCGTCGTCGCGGAAGAACAGCCGGGTGTCGATCTCCGGCAGGCGGTGCGGAGAGAACAGCTCGCGGCGGTGCTCCGGAGTGTTGTGGGGCAGCTCGGAGACGGCGCGGCTGTTGTGCCAGACCCCCTCGCCGGAGGCGGTCCAGTCGATGCCGAACTGGGGCAGCAGGGCCACCGCCTCCTCGCTCACCGCGCCCTCGGAGAGCCAGACCCCGCGCGGGCGGAAGCCGAAGAAGCGCTCGAACACCGCCAGGCCGTGCTCCATCTGCCACCAGGCGCGGCGCGCCCCGCCGGGGTAGCCGGGATGCTGCGGCAGGCGGCAGCCTGGGAGGGCGCAGCGGGCGCTCTCGAAGTCCAGCAGCAAGGGCACGATGGGGTGGCTGTAGGGGGTCACCGACAACTCCACCCGGCCCGATTCGGCGAGCGCCCGGTAGCGTCCGGGGAGGGCGCCGATCACCTCGCCGAACAGGCGCAGCAGGGCGCGCCGCTCGCCGGGGTCGAACAGCCGTCCCTTGTGCATCAGGGCCTGCACCGTGGGGTGATCGCGCAGGGAGTGGCCGGTCCAGGCGAGGTGGTACCAGGTGAGCAGGTCCAGCAGATACTGGTCGTTGAGATAGTCCAGCAGCGGCAGCTCGCCGTCGGGGATCTCGGGATAGCCCAGCGGGCGCAGCAGCTCGCGGTAGGCCGGGTGGGGGTCGATCATGTGCGGCGCATGGGCGCGCAGGCAGGCGCGCACCAGCGCCAGGCGCTCGCTGCGCCCCTCCGGCAGGGGGCGTGCGCCGGCCAGGGCGTTGAGCAGGGGGTCGTCCATGGGGCGGCCGCGGGTGAGCCAGTCCTCGATCTGGCGCGCATAGTCCTCGAGCTGCTCCAGCAGCACCGG
This sequence comes from uncultured Sedimenticola sp., assembly GCA_964627395.1. Taxonomy (GTDB): domain Bacteria; phylum Pseudomonadota; class Gammaproteobacteria; order Chromatiales; family Chromatiaceae; genus MONJU. The sequence goes on along the minus strand of CAZVIG010000001.1, from coordinate 12,549 downwards.
GGTGAAGTTGACCACCGCATGCATCGCGGGGTGGGCCTCCAGGTGGGCCGCCATGTCGCTGTAGTCCTTGAGCGCATGCAGATAGACCCAGGGCAGGCTGAACTCGCCGTGCAGGGTCTCGCGGTACCAGGGCTGGTGCATGTGCCAGCAGAGGACGAACTTGAGTCGCGGCGTGCTCATGGGGCGGTGTTCACTCGCGTTCGAAGTGCAGGCGCTGGCCCATCTGTCCGGGCGTGACCAGGACGATGCCCTCCTCGGTGACCAGGAAACGCTGGCGGTCCTTCTCCGGGTCCACCCCCACCTGGAAGCCGTCCGGGATCAGCGTGCCCTTGTCGATGATGGCGCGCCGGATGGTGCAGTTCTTGCCGATGCTCACCTTGGGCAGGATGACGCTCTCCTCGATCACGCTGCCGGTCTCCACGGTGGAGTTGAAGCCGAACACCGAGCGCCGCAGCAGGGCCCCGGAGACGATGCAGCCGCCGGCCACCAGGGAGTCCACCGCCATGCCGCGCCGCCCCTCGTCGTCGAAGGCGAACTTCGCCGGCGGGCTCTGCGACTGGTAGGTCCAGATCGGCCAGTCGCGGCGGTAGAGGTTGAGTTCCGGTTCGATGTCGCACAGCTCGATGTTGGCCTTCCAGTAAGAGTAGAGGGTGCCCACGTCGCGCCAGTAGGCGGGCGAGCCGTCGTCGTTGAGGAAGGGGTAGGCGACCGCCTTGGCCTTGTCGATGGCGGCGGGGATGATGTTCTTGCCGAAGTCGTGCTCCGAGGTCTCGTCTTCGGCGTCCTCCAGCAGCGCCTCGGCGAGAAAGCCCATGGAGAAGATGTAGATCCCCATCGAGGCCATCGCCAGGTCCGGCTTGTCGGGGATCGGCTCCGGATCGGCGGGCTTCTCGGTGAAGCGCACGATCTCGTAGTCCTCGTCCACCGACATCACCCCGTAGGCGCTGGCCTCTTCGCGCGGCACCTCGATGCAGCCCACGGTCAGCTCCGCCTGGCGCTCCACGTGGTGGCGCAGCATCTTGCTGTAGTCCATGGTGTAGATGTGGTCGCCGCCGAGGATGAGCACGTATTCCGGGCTGTGGCGGTAGATGATGTCCAGGTTCTGGTAGATGGCGTCCGCGGTGCCCTGATACCACTCCTGGCGCAGCCGCTGCTGGGCCGGGATGATCTCCACGAACTCGCCGATCTCCGGACGCATGAAGGACCAGGCGCGCTGCAAGTGGCGGATCAGGGAGTGCGACTTGTACTGGGTGAGCACCCCGATGCGGCGCATCCCGGAATTGATGCAGTTCGACAGCGCGAAATCGATGATCCGGTACTTGGCGCCGAAGGGCACCGCCGGCTTGGCGCGCCACTTGGTGAGGTTCTTGAGGCGCGAACCCACGCCGCCGGCGAGCACCAGCACCAGGGTCTTGCGCGCCAGGTCGCTCACCACCTGGGGCTCGACATAGTACTTGTAGAGCTTCTTCTGCTGATCGGGATCTTTCATCTTCCTGCCTCGCTCCCTTGTGCCCCGCGGGCGATCGCCAGCGCCCCGGCCAGACCGATGTCCGGGTCCTCCACCAGACGCAGCGGCGTGCGTTCCGCCACCGCGCGCATCCGTCCCCGCGCCAGATAGGCGGCAAGGAAGTCCTCGCCGAACCAGGGCGCCAGATGCACCGTCACCCCGCCGCAGAGATGGATCCCCGCCGGCGGCCGGAACAGCAGCGCCAGGCAGCCGGCCCAGTTGCCGTACACCCGCAGGAACAGCGTGATGGCGGCGGCGGCCTGGGGGTCGCCGGCGCGCGCCCTTTCCTGCACCTCGGCGGGATGCAGCGCCTCGGTCTGCCCGGCGAGGAAGGCGTGCACCTCGCCCAGCCCGGGGCCGGACAGCACCCGCTCCCAGGAGACGTGGCCGTGGCGCGCCTGCAGCCAGGCGTGCAGCTCGCGCTGGCGGGCGTCCGCCGGGGCGAAGTCCGCATGCCCCCCCTCGGTGGCCTGCGGCAGGGCCGCCTGCGCCACGTCGCCGAACCAGGCCAGCCCCAGGCCGGTGCCGGCGCCGGTGACCACCGCAGTGCCCTCCGTCGCCGGGGGCGCCGCGTGGGGGTTGAGCCAGCGCCCGGCGCGGCTGGCGCGCGCGCCCACCGCGGCGGCCTGGAAATCGTTCACCAGGCGGATCCCGGCGTTCGGGCAGCAGGCCCGCAGGGCCTCCGGGTCCACCGTCCAGTCGATGTTGGTGAGACGCACCGGCGTCTCGTCCACCGGCCCGGGCAGCGCCAGCACCATGTGTTCGATTCTGGCACCCGGCTCGTCGCTGTCGGCCAGGAAACGCGCGATCACCTGACCGAGATCAGGGAAATCGGCGTTGCGGTAGCGCGCCCGCCGCTCGCGGCCGTCGCGCTCGAGCGCCAGGCGGCTCCAGGTGCCGCCGATGTCGGCCGCGAGCAGGCTCAAGGCGGCGCCTCCAGCAGGCCCGCCTCCACCAGCACCACCGCCTGGTCGAGATCGGCCACGCGCGCGATCGGCAGGTCGGCGCCGGCGCGCCAGGCGCGCACCGCCTCGCGCTTGGATTCGCCGCTCACCAGCACCAGCATACGGCGGCAGGAGCGCAGGCTGGCCGGCGACAGGCTGACCCGCTGCGGCGGGGGCTTGGGGGCGTCGTGGACCGGGATCACCGGGGCGTCCGGCCAGCGGTGGCCGGGAAACAGGCTGGCGGTGTGGCCGTCCTCGCCCATTCCCAGCAGCACCAGGTCGAAGGGCATGGCCGGGGCGATCATGCCGGCGTAGCGCGCGGCCGCGGTCTCCGGCCCCAGCTCGGCGGGGATCGGCAGGTGGCCGCCGACCCGTTCGGGCAGGCCGGTCTCCTCCACCATCCGGCTGTTGCGCTCCGGGTGCTGCGGCGGCAGGCAGCGCTCGTCGCCGTAGTAGAGGCGCCAGTCGGGGCGCTCTACGCCGTCGGCGGCGAGCAGGCGGTAGGTGGCCAGGGGGGTGGTGCCCCCGGCCAGCACCAGGGAGAAGCCGCCCTGCGCCTCGTCGGCGGCGGCCAGGATACGGTCGTGCGCCTCGCGCGCGATCGCCCCGGAATCGCTCAGTTGCACCCAGGTGGCCATGGTTCCGGTTCCAGGCTGTTGCGCCAGTGGTGGTGAGGACGGTCGAAGATGCGGCTCACCTCGGCCGGCTCCCAGCCGCCGGCGGGGTAGGTGGCGATGTAGTCGCGCTCGGTGGCCCAGACGCGCAGCACCGGGTCCACCACGCGCCAGGCCCATTCCACCTCGTCGTAGCGCAGGAACAGCGAGTTGTCGCCCTCCAGCACGTCCAGCAGCAGCCCCTCGTAGGCGCCGGTCTGTTCGTGGTACTCGCAGCGGAAGGGGGCGTCCAGGCTGATCTGGCGGGTCGCCATGGTCATGCCCGGCTCCTTGACCGTGATCTCCAGGCGCAGCGATTCCTCCGGCGACATGCTCATGATCAGCCAGTTGGGCGGCGGCCGCTCGATGTGCGCGGAGCGGAAGAAGTGCTTGGGCGGCTGGCGGAAGCTGATCGCGATGGTGCTCAGGGTCTCCGCCATGCGCTTGCCGGTGCGCAGATAGAAGGGCACGTCGCGCCAGCGCCAGTTGTCCACGTACAGCTTGAGCGCGGCATAGGTCTCGGTGACGCTGTGCGGGTCCACGCCCGGCTCGTCCAGGTAGCCGGGCACCGGCCGGCCGTCGATGCGCCCCGGGCCGTACTGGGCGCGGAAGGCGTTGGCCGGCACCGCCGAGGTGTGGATGGGGCGGATCGACTTGAGCACCTTCACCTTCTCGTCGCGCAGGTCGTCGCTCTGCATGGAGACCGGCGGTTCCATGGCGATCAGCGCCATCAGCTGCATCAGGTGGCTCTGCAGCATGTCGCGCAGGGCGCCGGTGCGTTCGTAGAAGGCGGCGCGGCTACCCACCCCCACCTGTTCGGTGCGGGTGATCTGCACCTGCTCGATATAGTTGCGGTTCCACAGCGGCTCGAACATCAGATTGGCGAAGCGGCTGACCAGGATGTTCTGGACCATCGCCTTGCCCATGTAGTGGTCGATGCGGTAGGTCTGGTGCTCCTGGAGGTGGCGCGAGATGCGCCGCTGCAGGTTGCGCGCGCTCTCCAGGTCGGAGCCGAAGGGCTTTTCGATCACCACCCGTCGCCAGTGGCCGGCGGACTCGTCCAGCATCCCGGCGCGGCCCAGGTGTTCGACGATGTCGCCATAGGTGGCCGGCGGCAGGGCCACGTAATAGACGCGGTTGAGAGGGTATTCCTCGCCGCCCAGGATGCGCTCCATGCCGACATAGGTCTGGGCGTCGGAGAGGTCGCCGCGGTAGTAGCGGATGCGCGCGGCGAAGCGCTCGAACAGCTCCGGGCGGCGCGCCTCGTGGCCGTGCTCGTCGATCGCCCGGGCGACGTGCTGCTTCCAGCTCTCGGTGTCGTAGTCGGAGCGGCCGTTGCACAGAATGCGCAGCCCCGCCGGCAGCAGCCCCAGGGCGTCGAGGTGGTAGAGGGCGGGGAACAGCTTGACCTGCGCCAGGTTGCCGGTGGCGCCGAAGATGACCAGGGTGGCGTCTTCAATCATCGACCCGCTCCTCGCGGCCGTCGCCGGTCCAGTGGGTATGGAAGGTCCCCTCGCGGTCGATGCGGCGGTAGCTGTGGGCGCCGAAGTAGTCGCGCTGCGCCTGCAGCAGGTTGGCCGGCAGGGTGGCGCTGCGGTAGCCGTCGAAGAAGGCCAGGGCCGCGCCCAGGGCGGGCAGGGGGATGCGTCGTTCGATCCCCAGCGCCAGGGTGCGGCGCCAGCCGGCCTGGGCGTCGCGCACCGCCTGCGCGAAGAAGTCGTCCAGCAGCAGGTTCTGCAGCCCGGGGTCGCGCCCGAAGGCGGCCGCGATGTCGTTCAGGAAGCGGCTGCGGATGATGCAGCCGGCGCGCCACAGCAGGGCGATGTCGCCGAAGGCGAGGTTCCAGTCGTGGGCGCGCGAGGCCTCGCGCATCTGCATGAAGCCCTGGGCATAGGAGACGATCTTGGCCGCGTACAGGGCGTCGTGGATGGCGTCCAGCGCGGCCTCGCGGTCGCCGGCGAAGGGCGGCGGCGGGTCCTCGCCCAGGATCTCCGTCGCGTGCAGGCGCTCGGCCTTGCGCGCCGAGAGGGTGCGCGCGAACACCGCCTCGCCGATCAGGGTCAGGGGGATGCCGAGCTGCAGGGCCTCGATCACGGTCCAGCGCCCGGTGCCCTTCTGCCCGGCGGCGTCCAGGATGCGCAGCACCCGCGGGGTGCCGTCGGGGTCGCGCAGGCGCAGGATGTCCGCGGTGATCTCGATCAGGTAGGAGGCCAGCACCCCCTGGTTCCAGCGCGCGAAGATCTCCGCCAGGGCGTCCATCTCCAGCCCCAGGCCGCGGTGCATCAGGTCCCAGGCCTCGGCGATGAGCTGCATGTCGCCGTACTCGATGCCGTTGTGCACCATCTTGACGTAGTGGCCGGCGCCGCCGCGGCCCACCCAGCGGCAGCAGGGCTCGCCGTCCTCGGCGCGCGCCGCGATGGCGCGGAAGATCTCGCGGATGTGCGGCCAGGCCTCGGGGTCGCCGCCGGGCATGATGGAGGGGCCGTGGCGCGCCCCCTCCTCGCCGCCGGAGATGCCCATGCCGACGAAGCGGATGCCCCGCTCGGCGAGCTGCGTCAGGCGACGCTCGGTGTCCTGGTAGAAGGAGTTGCCGCCGTCGATCAGGATGTCGCCCGGCTCCAGATGGGGCAGGAGCTGCTCGATCACCAGGTCCACCACCGATCCGGCGGTGACCATCAGCAGCACGATGCGCGGCCGCCCCAGGGCGGCGGCCAGCCCGGCGTAGCTCTCGCAGCCCACGAAGGCCTGTCCGGGCCCGGCCTGGGCCAGGAACTGCTGCACCCGCTCCACATGGTGGTTGTAGACCGCCACCCGGTAACCGTGGTCGGCGATGTTGAGGGCGATGTTGCTGCCCATCACTCCCAGCCCCACGACGCCTATGTCCGCCTGCATGGTTCTCGTCCTGCTGTGATGAAACCGGTCCGGGCCGGTCCCCGCTCGGGAATTCGGATCCCGGCCTGCTGAATATGGCACAGATCGGCGACGACGTTGTGACCGGCACCGCGCTCCGACCGGTTGCTAGAGGCTGAAGTGCTCGCCGAGGTAGACCGAGCGCACCTGCGGGTCGGCCAGGATCTCCTCCGGGCTGCCCTGGGCGAGGATGGCGCCGTCGGCCATGATGTAGGCGCGTTCGCAGATCCCCAGGGTCTCGCGCACGTTGTGGTCGGTGATGAGGATGCCGATGCCCGCCTCGCGGAGCTGGGCGATGATGCGCTGGATGTCCACCACCGAGATGGGGTCCACCCCGGCGAAGGGCTCGTCCAGGAGCAGGAAGCGCGGCTGCGCCGCCAGGGCGCGGGCGATCTCCAGGCGCCGCCGCTCGCCGCCGGAGAGGCTGCGCGCCGGGTTCTGCGCCAAGTGACGCAGGCCGAACTCGTGCAGCAGGCGGTCGCATTCCTCGCGCTGTTGCGCGCGATTCAGGTCGCGGCGCAGCTCCAGGATGGCGAGCACGTTGTCGGCCACGCTCAGACCGCGGAACACCGAGGGCTCCTGGGCCAGGTAGCCCAGTCCGAGCCGGGCGCGCCGGTGCAGCGGGCTGTCGGTGACGTCGCGCTCACCGATGCGTACGCTGCCGGCGTCCGGCGGCACCAGGCCGACGAGCATGTAGAAGCAGGTGGTCTTGCCGGCGCCGTTGGGGCCGAGCAGGCCCACCACCTCGCCGGCGTCCAGGTGCAGGGAGGCGCCGGCGACCACCTCGCGGCCCCGGTAGCGCTTGACCAGTCCTTCTCCGGCGAGCCGGCTCAAGGGATCACTTGCCCGGCTGGATGGTGATGCGCACCCGCTGCCGGCCCTTGGCGGCGGCGCCCGCCTTCACCTTGTGGTGCACCCGGTCGTAGACGATGCGGTCGCTCTTGAGGGTGTCGCCGTTCTGCACCAGCACCGCGTCGCCGATCAGGGTCAGGGTCTCGGCGTCCACCTGGTATTCGACGCGCCGCGCGCGGGCGGTCACCTTGCCCTTGCCGGTGTCCTGCTCGAAGCGTACCGGTCTGCCCACCGCCACCAGCCGCTTGGGCTTGCGCCCGCGGTGCTGGATGGTGACCTGGTCGGCGCGCAGGCGCATGCTGCCCTGGCGCAGGTCCACGTCCCCCTTGTAGACCGAGACCTGGCGGCCTTCGTCCAGGTCCACGCTGTCGGCGGCCAGCTCCACCGGCTGGTCCTTGTCGCCGGAGAGCGCGAGACAGGGACCGCTAAGGGCGAGCAGCAGGGCGATGATCGGATAACGGCGGTGCATAGTATCCCTTCACGTCGGCTAGTAGCTTGATGCGGGCGGGGTGGCGCAGCCAGGCCTGCATGCCGGTGGCCTGCAGGCGGTCCCGCCTGCTGCGTACCCTAACCGCTTCGTCGGTCTCCGCATAGTCCTGGCGGGGCTGGACCCGCAGGTCGCGGGTCTCGATGTGCAGCGGGCGCACCCCCGGCGCGGCGGCGCGGTCGATCCGGACCGCGCCCTGCAGCAGCACCAGCTCGCCGTCCGGCGAGACCCAGCCGCGCTCCGCCTGCACCCGCCAGGGCGGGCTCCCGGGCTCGCGGTAGATGGCCAGGCGCGGGGCGTCCAGGGCGGTGGTGTCGTCGTCGGGATAGTGGCGCAGCTCCTCCACGGTGAGGGTGCGCGCGGGGCGCCCCTGGGGGCCCATGTCGGTGGCCTCCAGGCGGCGCAGGTAGTAGTCCACCTCGCGCGGGCCTTCGCGCACCTCGTTGCGCAGCGCCGGCGGCGGCTCGCGTTCCGCCAGCCACCAGCTCAGGCCGGCGAGCAGCAGGAACAGCGCCCAGACGAGGCGGGTATGGCGCACGGCCTAGGAGAGATAGGCGTCCAGGGCGGGCTGCAGCTTGCCCTGGGCGTCCATCAGCAGCTCGCACACCTCGCGCGCCGCGCCGCGTCCGCCGGCGTGGCTGGTGGTCCAGTGCGCGTGCTGGCGCACCAGGGCGTGGCCGTCGGCGACGCAGATCGCCAGCCCCACCCGGGTCATCACCGGCAGGTCCACCACGTCGTCGCCGACATAGGCGATCTGGCTGTCGTCCAGGCCGAGGCGGCGCTTGATCTCCTCGTAGGCCTCGGCCTTGTTCTCGATGCCCTGGAAGACGTGTTCTATCCCCAGGCTCTGCATGCGGATGCGCACCACCTCGGAGGTGCGGCCGGTGATGATGGCGATGTGGATGCCCGCGGCCTGCAGCATCTTCATGCCGTGGCCGTCCTTGGAGTTGAAGGCCTTGTACTCCTGGCCGTCGTCGCCCAGGAACAGGCTGCCGTCGGTGAGCACCCCGTCCACGTCGAAAATCACCAGTGCGATCTGGCTGGCCCTTGCGCGGATGTCTTGCATGGCGTCTCTCCTCTGTGTGCGGCCGGCTACACCACGCCGGCGCGCAGCAGGTCGTGCATGTTCAGCGCCCCCACCAGGCGGTCCGTCTCGTCCACCACCAGCAGGGCGTTGATCTTGCGCTCCTCCATCAGGCGCAGCGCCTCGGCGGCGAGGCGGTCGGCGCCGATGCGCACCCCGCCGCGGGTCATCACCTCGGCCACCCGCGCGCCGTGCAGGTCGTGGCGTGCGTCGAAGCAGCGCCGCAGGTCGCCGTCGGTGAAGATGCCGCTGAGGCGGCCCTCGGCGTCCAGCACCGCGGTCATGCCCAGCCCCTTGGCGGTCATCTCCAGCAGCGCCTCGCGCAGGCGGTCGTCCTCGCGCACCACCGGCAGGCGTTCGCCGCTGTGCATCAGGTCGCTGACCCGCAGCAGCAGGCGCTTGCCCAGGCTGCCGCCGGGGTGGGAGCGGGCGAAGTCCTCGTGGGTGAAGCCGCGCGCCTGGAGCAGGGCGATCGCCAGGGCGTCGCCCATCACCAGGGCGGCGGTGGTGCTGGCGGTGGGGGCCAGGTCCAGGGGACAGGCCTCCTTCTCGACGCCCACGTCGATGTGCACGTCCGCCTCGCGCGCCAGGGTGGAGGCGGGATTGCCGGTGAGCGCGATCAGGGGCACTCCCATGCGCTTGAGCAGGGGCAGGATGGTGAGCACCTCGCCGGTCTCGCCCGAGTTGGACAGGGCCAGCACCACGTCGCCGGGGGTGATCATGCCGAGATCGCCGTGGCTGGCCTCGCCGGGGTGCACGAAGAAGGCGGGGGTGCCGGTGCTGGCGAGGGTGGCGGCGATCTTGCCGCCGACATGCCCCGACTTGCCCATTCCCGTGACCACCACCCGCCCCTCGCACTCCATCATCAGCACGCAGGCGCGGGCGAAGGCCTCGCCGATGCGTCCATGCAGGGCCTCCACCGCGGCCGCCTCGATGGCGACCACCTCGCGCCCCAGTTCGATCATGCGTTCGCTGTCGTTGACCATGCTCAGGCTCCCGGCAGGTGCGGCTGGGCGGTGATGTAGATCCAGCCCTGGTAGATGACGAAGGCCCCCAGCAGGATGGCTCCCTCGAGGCGCGAGATGGTGCCGTTCTCCGGCCCGCCGCGGCCCATGAAGAACAGCGCCGCGGTGAGCGCCAGCATCACCGGCATGTCGCGCAGGATCACCACCTGGCCGACCTCGAAGGGGGCGATCAGGGCCGGCACGCACAGCACCGCCAGCATGTTGAAGATGTTGGAGCCGATGATGTTGCCCACCGCCAGGTCGTCCTCGCCCTTCAGGGTGGCGGCGACGCCGGCGGCCAGCTCGGGCAGGCTGGTGCCGATGGCGACGATGGTCAGGCCGATCACCAGATCGCTCACCCCCAAGGCGGTGGCGACGTTCACCGCGCCCCACACCAGCATGCGCGAGCTGAGCACCAGGAGCACCAGACCGATCAGGGTCCAGGCGGTGGCGGCGCCGGTTCCCATGTCGGCGGGGATCTCCTCGGCGAACTCCTCCTCCAGCGGCTCGCGCGCCGCGCGCTGACGTCCCAGGTGGACGATCCAGCCCATGGCGCCGATCAGGCCCAGCAGCATCAGGGTGCCGTCCAGGCGCCCCAGGTGGCCGTCCGCGAGCATCAGATAGACCGCCAGGGAGACCCCCAGCAGCAGCGGGAACTCGCGCCACAGCACATGCGATTGCACCACCAGCGGCGCGGCCAGGGCGCTCACCCCCAGGATCAGGCCGATGTTGGCGATGTTGGAGCCCACCGCGTTGCCCATCGCCAGCCCCGGGTTGCCCTGCAGGGCGGCCATGGTGGAGACCAGGATCTCCGGCGCCGAGGTGCCCAGACCCACCACCGTGAGGCCGATCAGCAGCGGGTCCACGCCCAGGTTGCGCGCCAGGGCGGCGGCGCCGATCACGAAGCGGTCGGCGCCCCAGATCAGGATGGCGAAACCGGCGACGATGGCGACCAGGGACAGCAGCATGGGATTCTCGTGACGGATGGGGCTGGCGGCGCATTGTGCCTGCGCCCCCGGCGCCTGTCCAAGCGCGGGCCTTCAGGTGGCCTTCACCCGTACCTTGCCGCAGCGGGCGCAGCGGTAGCGGGTGACCAGCCGTCCCTGCTTGCTGTCGAAGACGTTCTCCTTGTCCAGCACCCACTTGTGGTGGTTGTGGCGGCACAGGGTCTTGCCCTTGTGGCGCTCGCTGGCCTTGGGCCGGCGGAAGGTTAGGATATCGGCCATCTTCGCCCCGAGGTGGACATGACACAGACCGATGATACCGACGATGGCCGCCTGTTGCTCGGCGTGAGCGGCTGGGTGGACGCGCCCTGGATCGGCGACGACTTCCCGCAGGACCTGCCGGCGGACTGGCGCTTCGCCTACTACGCCAACGAGGCGGGCTGCCTGCTGCTGCGTGCCGCCGATTGGGCGGCGCTGGCGCCCCCGACCCTGGCGGAATGGGCCGGGGAGGCGCCCGACTGGTTCCGCTTCTATCTGGAGTGGCCGGCGGATGCGGGGGCGCAGGGTGCGGCCTGCCTGGAGGCGCTGGGCCCGCGGCTGGGTGGGGTGCTGCTCGCGCCAGGGGCGACCGCGCCGGCCGGGGTGCGCGGCTGGCGGGCTCAAGATCCGGGCGTCTGGGCCGATGCCCAGGGACATCTGCTGTTGCGCTGGCATCTCGCCGGCGTGGATGCACGGGGGCTGCGGGCGCGGCTGGAGGGACTGCCCGCCGGGGTCGAGGCGCTGGTGATCGAGGATGCCGGACCGGCGCGGCTGGGTGAGCTGCGCACCCTGGCGGAGCTGCTGGGGGTCGCTTGACGCCCCCGGTGGCGCATCCCAGAATGGCCCGCTTGTCTGATTGCCCGGAAGACCGGTAGTACGGAGTCGATGAACCAGGAAACCAGCAACACCTCCGATGCCCCGCTGGTGCGGATCCGCGGGCTGCGCTTCCGGCGCGGCGAGCGCTGGATCTTCGACGGCCTGGACATCGACATCCCGCGTGGCGGCATCACCGCCATCATGGGCCCCTCCGGTACCGGCAAGACCACCCTGCTGAAGCTGATCGGCGGCCAGTTGCGCCCCGACGCCGGCCGCATCGAGGTGGACGGCCAGGACGTGCACGCCCTCTCCACTCGCGAGCTGTACCGCCTGCGGATGCGCATGGGCATGCTGTTCCAGAGCGGCGCCCTGCTCACCGACCTGGACGTGTTCGAGAACGTCGCCTTCCCGCTGCGCGAACACACCCGCCTGGACGAGTCCATGATCCGCAAGCTGGTGCTGCTGAAGCTGGAGGCGGTGGGCCTGCGCGGCGCGCGCCACCTGATGCCGGCCCAGCTCTCCGGGGGCATGGCGCGGCGCGTGGCGCTGGCGCGCGCCATCGCCCTGGATCCCATGATGATCATGTACGACGAGCCCTTCACCGGCCAGGACCCCATCTCGATGGGGGTGCTGGTGCAGCTCATCCGCCAGCTCAACGACGCCGCCCACCTGACCAGCATACTGGTCTCGCACGACGTGGCCGAGACGCTGCAGATCGCCGACCGGGTGTATGTCATCTCCGACGGCCGGGTGGTGGAGTCGGGCACCCCGGAACACCTCGCCGAGTCCGGCGGCGACTGGACCCGCCAGTTCATCCGCGGCCTGCCCGACGGCCCGGTGCCCTTCCATTATCCGGCGCCGCCGCTCGCCGAGGACCTGCTGGAGGGCGGGGCATGCTGAACCTGTTCGCCTCGCTCGGCGCCTGGGGGCTGGAGGCCCTGACCCGCCTCGGACGCGCCCACCTGCTGCTGCTGTCGCTGGCGCGCGGCCTGCTGGACGTGCTGCGGCGCCCGCGCCTGCTGGTGGACCAGCTCTACTCGGTGGGGGTGCTGACCCTGCTGATCATCACCGTGGCCGGCATGTTCGTGGGCATGGTGCTGGCCCTGCAGGGCTACAACGTGCTGTCGCGCTTCGGCGGCGAGACGGCGCTGGGCTTCATGGTGGCCGCCTCCCTGGTGCGCGAGCTGGGCCCGGTGCTCACCGCGCTGCTGTTCGCCGGCCGCGCCGGCTCCGCGCTCACCGCCGAGATCGGTCTGATGAAGGCCACCGAGCAGCTCTCCGGCATGGAGATGATGGCGGTGAAGATGGC